>JBATYB010000109.1:0-12291 GCA_049673825.1 Methylocella sp.
CGTGTAACATGGCCGGGCAGGCCAAAAACCTGCATGGGGTTCTCCTTGAGTCTCGAGCATCACAACCCGAGCTTCGGAGAACCCCTCCTTCAAGGCAACAATCTCATATCTGTTTGAGCGCGGTCACTGCTTCAGCTTCTCTTGCGACACAGAAACCTATATCAACAATATCCCGATAGCCACGTGTCACTGTCCGCAGGGCGAATCGTTTAACGGTAGACACGTTCCCAAACATACAGCGTTTGCAATACAGGCCGGTCAGGGTAATGGAGCATTTTGTGGCAAACTTCCTATATCCCTACCCTTCGCGCTAAAGTGATCGGTTAACGCAAATAAGCATATCTGAGCCGTGATTGAAAAACAAAGGGCTGGTGAACGTGCCCAGTCACTGGCCCGATAACCCATCGCAAAATGCTTGGCAGCGTGGCTGGAACATGCCGCCAAAGCCAAGCCCTTGACCTTTCTTGCGGGCTCTGTTGCATTAGCGACTTTTTAAAAAACATTCATCGGCGTGCCATGAAAAAAGAGGTCAACATGCCGGCGCCTTCGCTTGCACGGATGCCGCCATGGATTTCCGGCGCATGATGACAGGTCGGTTGCGCGAAAAAACGCGGGCCGTGCTCGACCCCGCCGCTTTTTGGGTCCGGCGCGGCAAAATAGAGGCGGCCTAGCCGGGCGAAGGAAATCGCCGCCGCGCACATGGCGCAAGGCTCCAGCGTTACGTAAAGATCGCAGCCGGAGAGCCGTTCGGACGCTTCGGCGTGGCACGCCCGGCGAATCGCCAGAACCTCCGCATGCGCGGTTGGATCCTTGTCTCGCAAGGTCTGATTGCCGGCGCGCGAAATGATTGCGCCATCGCGGACGATCACGGCGCCGACCGGCACCTCGCCGCATTCCAATGCGGCGCGCGCTTCAAAAAAAGCGCAAGACATGGGATCGCTTTGCTTATGCCGCATCGTAGCATGATTCTCCATGTCAACGCCCTCGAAGCACGATAGGTCGCGCGGCGCATTGCGCCAAGTGCGTTAACATGAGCGCCCTATCATCGCCGGCTCGAAGTTGTATGAAGCGGGGCTTCGATCGTGCAAATAAGTCCGCCCGGCTCGAACATTATGGTTGCGCTGCCCGCCAATTCACGCCCCAAGCTTTCAATGAGACGCGAGCCGAAGCCGCGGTGCCGTGGCACGGTAACGGGCGGGCCTCCATGCTCGCTCCAGCAAAAGCGCAGTCGTCCCTGCTCCGGCGCGCCCCATTCGATATTGACCTTGCCCGCTTCCGTTTTGAAAGCGCCATGTTTGAGCGCATTCGTGCAAAGCTCATGAAGCGCCATCGACCACGCGGCGGCCCGGTCGGCCGGAATGAGCACGGCGGGTCCGTCGATCGCGAGCCGGTCAGACGGCCACATCGCGCTTAGAGGAGCGAGCGATTGGCGGACAATCTCACGCAGGTCCGTGGCCTCCCAGTTCCTTTGCATGAGCAAGTCATGCGCGCGCGATAGCGCCACGAGGCGGTCATGGAACGTGTCGATAGTTTCCCTCGGCAATTCCCGCAACGAGAGGCTTGCAATCGCCGAGACAGTGGAAAGAGTATTCTTCACCCGGTGATTGAGCTCGTTGAGTAGGAGCTGAAGGCGCTCTTCCGCTCGCTTTTGCTCGGAAATGTCCGTGATCGCGCCAAACCATCGAAGCACTCTGCCTTGATCGTCCTTGAGAGGTTGAACGCGCGACAGGAACGGATGGAAGCTTCCATCGGCCGCCTTGAGCGGAAACACCATTTCGAATGACTCGCGATTCTCGATGGCTCGCGTCCAGCCTTCCATCACCGCCGGCAATGCATCCGGATCAATCACGACTTGCCAGCCCCAGCCTGCTATCTGCTCGGCTGTTGTCCCGGAGTACTCGTAGCACCTCTTATTATACCAGTAGATCCATCCGTCAGGGTTCGCTAGCCACATCAGCTGCGGTACGAAATCGGCCAGCAGCTGAAACTGTTTTTCGCCCTCTAATAGCCTTTCGGGGAAGTTTGGATTCACGATGAGTCACTCGTGGCAAGGCGACAAAGCATTGCGGATCGACACAAAGCGGACGGAGCGCGAGGCGAACGAAGGCGGCGGCGGTCCTAGCCAATCATACGGCACTTGCCGCCCGCCGGCGCAGCCGCGCTGGCGTTGACAAGGACGATAACCGTTTCGCGCTTGACGATCGGACCGAAGTCCACCTCCCTGCCGGCCGGTCCGCCGGAGGCAGCATGTTGAACGCCTAAAACGATAAATGACGCGCAGTTGCATTGTCAAAAAGCGGGGTCGCGAGGATCGAACGTGTTGTTCCCTTTTTAGCCAATAGTCTGTTATCAGGGTTGTATGCGCGAATATCCAGGGAAAGAGCACCCTCGCCGCCATGACGCTGACCGGTTTCCGGCTGGCGCACGGGCGTCACGCGATCACCCCAAAAAGCCGCGAGGCCCTAAGCACGACAAGAAAGATTTCGCGGCCTCGGTCGCCGCTCGGCCCCCGAGCTTAAGCCACAAGGCCGCGCCGCGCAATGGCCCCGAAACCGCAGAACGCGTCGCCAAGGTCATGGCGCGGGCTGGGCTCTGCTCCCGGCGCGATGCGGAAGCTTGGATCGGCGAAGGCCGCGTCGGCCTGAACGGCGTGACGCTGACCAACCCGGCGGTCAACGTCGGGCGCGGCGACAAGATCACCATCGACGGCGAGCCGCTCGCCCCTCGCGCCCGCACGCGGCTCTTTTTGTTTCATAAGCCGCGCGGCCTCGTCACGACCGCGCGCGATCCGCAGGGCCGGCCGACAATTTTCGATTATCTTCGCGAGCATTGGCCAGATGGCCCGCGCGTCGTCAGCATCGGCCGCCTCGACATCAATAGCGAAGGGCTGTTGCTGCTCACCAATGATGGGGGGCTCGCGCGGGTCCTCGAACTGCCCGCGACCGGCTGGGTCAGGCGTTACCGCGTCCGCGCGAAAGGCGCAACGGATCAAGCCATTCTCGATCGGCTCCGCGAGGGTCTGACACTCGAGGGCGTGAAGTATGCCGGCATCGAGGCGACCCTCGATCGCGCGCCGGGCGCCAACAGCTGGCTAACGATGGCGTTGCGCGAAGGCAAGAACCGCGAGATCAAGCGCGTGCTCGAACATATCGGGCTTCAAGTCAACCGCCTGATCAGGCTGTCCTTCGGACCGTTCCAACTCGGCGACCTCGCCGAGGGCGCGGTCGAGGAGGTGCGCACGCGCGTCCTGCGCGATCAGCTTGGACCGGCGCTCGCCAAGGCCGCGGGCGCGGATTTTTCGAGCCCGCTCCATGCCGAAAACGGAGCGGACGAAGTTGTCGATGTTTTGGCGCGCGAGTATCGGAACAACGCCGGTCCTGGCCGCGATCACACCAATGCGCCGCACGGGACGCGACGCCCGCGCGCGGCGAGACCGCGGGGGGACGATCGCCAACCCGAAGCAAGAGCCGCGGTGAAGGTTAAACCGGCACCCCCCGCTCGTAAACATGTTTCCGCGTTGCGCGCCGAATATGGCGAGCCGCCGAAGGAGCGCCAACGGATCGAGCGTCGCGAGACGGCCGATCGCGGCGGACGAACGGTTTATGTCGAACGGCTCGTGTCCGCCAAGCGCGAGGACAAGCGTAAGCAGCCGGACACGCGCGATGGACGCCGCTTCGAGGCCGGGCGACGGGGCCGCAATGACGAAAGCGAACGCCCCGCGCGGCGCGCCGGCGGGCCAGCAGCAAGCTCCAAGCCAACAATAGAACGCACGACGGAGGGCGCGTTTCAAAAAACCAGGCAGGAACGCCGGCAAAAGTCTCTCAGAGCACAAAAAACCCCGGCTTCCGGAACTCCCAATGACATTAGCGATCGGGCGCAACGTCTGGCGCCACCATACCGGAAATTCGAGGCAGAAGACCGGCGCAAGGGGGGAAACCCGGTAACCCGCGCGGGGGGCCGCGACCAAGCGCAAAAGCGTTCCAATGGTCTTCGCTCGCCAAGAGCCCATGAAAAGCCAAGGAGCGGCAGACCGGCAGGCGGCGCAAAATTACCCAGCGGGGGCGGGCCCAGAGGGCGCGGCGGACCCCCAAAAGGGCGCCCTCGCGGCAAATCGTGATGCACCATGCGCATCGTCGGCGGCAGGTTGAAAGGCCGGGCGTTGAAAAGCCCAGGTTCGGACGCGATCCGGCCGACCTCGGACCGCCTGCGCGAGACAGTTTTCAATATTCTCGCGCATTCCTACGGCAACCCGGTCGTCGGCGCCCGTGTCATCGACCTATTCGCCGGGACCGGCGCCATGGCGATCGAGGCGCTGTCGCGCGGCGCGGCATTCGCTTTGCTGGTGGACCAGGGCGCGCAAGCCTCTGCGATCATCCGCGCCAACTTCGCGGCGCTCGATCTCGGCGGCGCGGCCCGCATCCTCCGGCGCGACGCGCGGAAGCTCGGGGCCGCAACCGAGGGAAGGAGTTTCAGTCTTGCCTTGCTCGATCCGCCCTATGGCAAGGGTTTCGTTTCGCCAACGCTGAAAGGTTTGCGCGACGGAGGCTGGCTCGGCAGGGGAGCGCTCATCGTCATCGAGGAACGCGCTGAGGCGGAGGTCGCCTTGCCCGAGGGATTTGTTTTATGCGAGACGCGCCGCTTCGGCGTCGCGCAGGTCGTGTTCGCGTGTTTCAATTAAGTCCACGGGCGCGAGGTGCGCGACCCGTGGCTTCCTTGCGACGAACGCCGGCATTGAAATGTTCAGGGCATCAAAACCTTGTTGATGACATGGATCACGCCATTCGATTGCATAACGTCGGCGATCGTGATGCGGGCGGTGCGGCCTTTCGAATCGGTGATGTCGAAGGTGCGGCCTTTTTCGGTAATCGTCAGCGGCTCGCCCTCCACCGTCTTGTACGATGCCTGTCCGCCGCTATCCTTGATTGCTTCCCTAAGGTCGGCGGTGGTCAAGCGGCCCGGCAACACGTGATAGGTGAGCACGGAGACGAGCTGATCCTTGTTCTCCGGCTTCAGCAATGAATCGACGGTGCCCGGGGGAAGTTGCGCGAAGGCCGCGTTGGTCGGCGCAAAAACGGTGAACGGGCCGGGGCCTTCCAAAGTGCCGACGAGGCCCGCCGCCTTGACCGCGGCGACGAGCGTCGTGTTAACCTTGGAGTGGACCGCGTTCTGAATGATGTTCCGGCTCGGATACATGGCCGCGCCGCCAACCATTTTGGTCATTGCGGCGGAAGCGATGCCGGAGATGCCCGCGGCGGCGAGAAAAACCGTGGCGGCGAGCGTCTTGCGAGGAAATTTCATGATGTGCTCCTGCTTGGGATCACCGGCTTGATCGTCCGGCATGCAGATCTTTACGGGAGCCGGGGCCGAAAAGTTTCAAGCGCGCTTAAATGCCTGCGAGCCGGTATCGCGGCGGCGGAACTGCCCGGCCAATCGATCATGCCGATTGCCGCATGGGCGGGCGCGCGCCAGCTTGGCTTGAACGCCATCGAGGCCCTGCCCGAGGCTCGAAAGGCCGCGAAAAAAGGGCGGCCCTTAGGCCGCCCCCGATCAGCTCCTTCGGGCCGAACTCAACACGAATAATACATGTCGAACTCGACCGGGTGCGGGGCCATCTCGAAGCGCATCACCTCGCCCATTTTCAATTCGATGTAGCTGTCGATGACGTCGTCGTCGAAAACGCCGCCCGCCTTGAGGAACGCGCGATCCTTGTCGAGATTGCCGAGGGCTTCGCGCAGCGAGCCGCAGACCGTCGGGATTTTCTTGAGTTCCTTCGGCGGCAGATCGTAGAGATCCTTGTCCATCGCCTGGCCCGGATCGGTCTTGTTCAGGATCCCGTCGACGCCCGCCATTAGCATCGCGGAGAAGGCGAGGTAAGGGTTGGCCGCCGGATCGGGGAAGCGCACTTCGACGCGCTTCGCCTTGGGGTCGGGCGAGTACATGGGGATACGACAGGCAGCCGAGCGATTGCGCGCCGAATAGGCGAGGAGGACCGGCGCCTCGTATCCAGGCACCAGCCGCTTGTAGGAATTCGTCGTCGGGTTGGCGAAGGCATTCACCGTCCGGGCATGCTTGATGATCCCGCCAATGTAATAAAGGCATTCCTGGCTCAAATCTGAATATTTGTTGCCGGCGAATACCGGCTTGCCGCCTTTCCAGATCGATTGATGAACATGCATTCCCGAGCCATTGTCGCCGAACACCGGCTTCGGCATAAAGGTCGCGGTTTTGCCGTAGCTTTGCGCCACCTGGTGGATGCAATATTTGTAGACCTGAAGGTGATCGGCCATCGTCGTCAGCGGCCCGAACTTCATGCCGAGCTCATGCTGCGCCGACCCCACCTCGTGGTGGTGCTTTTCGACCTTGGCGCCCATCTGCGCCATGGCGGCGAGCATTTCGCCACGCATGTCCTGCGCCGAATCTTGCGGCGGCATGGGGAAATAGCCGCCCTTGGTGCGCATCCGGTGGCCGAGATTGCCCCCCTCGTAAGGAGTGTCCGAATTCGACGGAAATTCGGCCGAATCGAGGATAAAGCCGGTGTTATAAGGATCGCAGCTGAAACGGACGTCGTCGAAGACGAAGAACTCGGCCTCCGGACCGAAGTAGGCGGTATCGCCGATCCCGGTGGAAGCCACATAGGCTTCGGCCTTCTTGGCGATGCCGCGCGGATCGCGGTTATAAGGCGCGCGGGTCGTGGGTTCGAGAATGTCGCAGACGATCGACATCGTGGGCGCCGCGAAAAACGGATCGATCGCCGCCGTCGCCGGGTCCGGCATCAGGGTCATGTCGGATTCATTGATCGCCCTCCAGCCGGCGATCGAAGAACCGTCGAATCCCAAACCTTCCGAAAACACATCCTCATCGAAGACCGTCACGTCGAAAGTGACATGCTGCCACTTGCCGCGCGGGTCGGTAAAGCGGAGATCGACGTATTTTACGTCTTGGTCCTTGATCGACTTGAGTACATCCTTGGCGGTCTTCATGTCTTACCCTCTCTTCTTGGAATTAAGCGCATTGGGCGGGAAGCCGGGAATTGGCTTGCACGATCTCGCGGCCAGCCAGGGGATCAAATCGCGTCCGTTCCGGTTTCACCGGTCCGGATGCGGATCGCGTTTTCCACCTCCGAGATGAATATTTTTCCGTCTCCGATCCGTCCCGTTTGCGCGGCCTTCCGGATCGCATCGGCGGCGAGGACGGCGGTGGCGCTGGAAACGACGACTTCGATTTTCACCTTGGGCAGGAAATCGACGATATATTCCGCCCCGCGATAGAGTTCGGTGTGGCCCTTTTGCCGGCCGAAGCCTTTCACTTCCGTGACGGTGATCCCGGAAACCCCCGCTTCGCGCAACGCCTCTTTCACTTCATCGAGCTTGAAAGGTTTGATGATTGCCTCGATTTTCTTCATTGGCATGTTTTTTTGGACTTTTTCGCGTTGTCCCGGGAACCTGGAAAAAAGCGTGCAAGCGGCGCTTTAACCGGCTCATAGCACCTGCCAAGCAAAACCGCCAAGGAAAACTCACCGAGCGCCGCCCGGGGCATCCCGAGATGGCTGTCCCGTGGCGACCCAAGCTATTACGCAAATTGCGGGCCAGGAACACGGGCCGCGAGGCGGCGAAGTTGTAAAATACCGTCGGCACAGCCTCGTTTTTGCTAAACAAACATGAATCCGGCCGCGGCGGGCGAACGTTCCCCGCGAGGTGAATGCTCGCGAGGCACTGCTACGAGCCGCGCTTGGGTCATTCCGCGGCCAGGCTCGATCGCCCGTCGCCCGGCGCCGTCATCGCGGCCCAGCGATCAAAGACCTCGCCGAGACGCCACGACGTGGCGCTTTTCGCCGCGGGAACGTCGCGCCGGGAACAGCGCACCAGGGTTGCGTATCCTCCCGTATCGCGGCGACTGTCACGCTTTCACCGCGAAGGGCTCGCCGGATTTGCTTGACGTCAAACAATCTTGCCACTGCGCGCTTGCCACTGCACGCTTGGGCGAACAAAAAAATCCACCGCGTGTCGATGCCACGCGGTGGATCCTATCGTGTTTCTATTGCTGTCTTTTATTCCACTGTTTCGAGAACGACCCGCCGCTCGCGGTTGCTTTGAGGCTTTTCCGCCGTTGCAACCAGTGTCGCACCAACGCCGGAGCCGAGAAGCTGGAGGGAAATTTCCTTACCGTTGCCGAATTTGATTCCATCGCGATAGGCGCCGTGTTCGAGCCGCGCGAAGATGACGCGTTCCTCGTCCTTGACGCCGAGGCGCGTTTGGAGATCGCTCGATATCCCTTCGAGCTTGAGATGCGTATCGTATTGAACGCAGACTGCCGTCGTGCAATCGCCAGGCGAGGCGAGGCCAATGCTTCCCGAAGGAAAGCGGGTGGTCACATATTTCTCGGACTCGCGTGCAGGCCGGGAGGCGTACATTTCAAGCGAATAGTCACACATTTGTGTCACTCCTAATGTCTCGAGACGGTTGCATCCCTTGTCCGTGCGTAGCCCGCCCGCCGGTACACTACTGAAGACCGGGCCGGCTTCGGAAATACGGGATGGGTAGCCCCCAAGAAGGGAGGGGGAAGCGTGGAAGCCTCTCAGGGCCAGACGGCTCGATCCTGGAGAAAAACGCTAGCGCGTGCCGCGCCGGACCGGGCCACATCCGGCGGCCGCCGGATGTTCCACTTGGGCAACGAACGCTCGAAAACAGATCAAGGTTCCAAGTCATTCGTGCGTTCCGGCATGCTAGCGCAACCTTATGCCGCGTCAAGTCTTTTTGCTGCGGCGAATAATTTTGCTGTTGGTGGCTCGTGGCCATGCCGGCCTTTCTGTGCGAGGGGACGGAAGTTAACATTTGTTTCGCGCCACCGGCAGATCCGGGCGCGCGCCCCATTCCGCCCAGGAGCCATCGTAAAGCGCGACATCGCTCTTCCCCATGCTTGCCAGCGCGAGCAAAAGAATCGCGGCGGTCACGCCAGAGCCGCAGGTGGTGATCACCGGGCGTTCGACATCCACCCCAGCCTCCGCCATGAGGATCTTGACTTCGTCCGTCGGTTTGATTTCGCCCGCTGCCACCACCTCGCGCCACGGCAGATTGAGACTGCCGGGAATATGGCCCGAGCGCAATCCGGGACGCGGCTCGGCTGCCATGCCGCTGAACCGCGCGGCCGCTCGCGCATCGAGAATCTGCGCCGAACCGGCTTCGCTTGCCCGCTTCACTTTTTCGGCACCGGCAACGGCGGCGCTGTCGAAATCCACGGTGAAGGGCCGGGGCATGCGCCGCACGAGTCCCTGTTCGAGCGGGCGCCCCTCGGCCCGCCATCGCGGCAAACCGCCAGCAAGGATTTTTACGTCCCGCGCGCCGAAGACTCGCAAGGTCCACCAGACGCGGGCTCCCCCTTGCAAGTTGGAGGCGTCGTAGACGACGAAGCGCATACCGTCCCCAAGGCCGAGCTTTTCCATCGCCTCGGCAAAGCCGGAAGGGGGTGGCAGCATATGCGGCAAATTCGTCGTATGATCGGCGATCGCGTCGATGTCGAAGAACACCGCACCGGGGATATGCCCTTCGAGATATTCCGCCTTGGCGTCGCGTTTTTCATCGGGCAAGAAAAACGTGGCGTCGATGACCGCGACGTCGGGCGCGCCCAAATGTTCGGCAAGCCATGCGGTCGAGACGAAGAAAGCTTCTTGAGGGATTGTTGTCATGCCCGTGCCTCAACACTTCATGTGGCGTTTCGCGGCAAGTGCGGCTTCCGGCTCCGCGCTTCACAAAATATAAGCTGAATCATTTCCGTTTTCCATGCTCATGCGCATAATCGTCGAAGATGCGGGTGTCCCGCATTCCGCAATCGGGAATTTTATCCCGCGGCGGCTTTCGCGATCTGGACTGTCCCCAAATGCTTCGCCGCCTCGGTCCGTTCAAGTGGCCGGTTTACGAAGAAAAAGAGGTTGAAACATTCAGCCGTCTCGCCGAGCGGCGCTAAGCATCGTCGGCGAAAAGGGGCTGCCGGGTTTCGGGAAAAACTGATGCGCAACCAAAGAGTCTTAGCGCGCCTTGCGGGCCGTCGCGGGCATAAGACCTGGGCGGACGGCTGCCTGCCGAGGCCGTGCGTCCCGGCGGATCAAAAGAGCGTGAGCTTTTCAATTGGCGCTTTGACGAGGGCGGCAAACCGTCTAAAGCCAGTTCAACTAAAATTAATTTAGCGGGTCGCTTTATGGGAGGTTACTGATGTCGGTTTTGTCCGAGGTTCTGAAGGCCAACGAGGCCTACGCCGCGAGTTTCGGCGCCAAATCGCGATTGGCAATGCCGCCGGCGCGGCGGTTCGCCATCCTTACCTGCATGGACGCGCGTCTCGATCCCGCCAAATATGCAGGCCTCTCCGAAGGCGATGCTCACGTTATCCGCAACGCCGGCGGGCGGGCCAGCGACGATGCCATCCGCTCGCTGGTGATCTCTTATAAGCTGCTTGGCACGCGGGAATGGTTCGTCGTCCATCATTCCGACTGCGGCATGCTGACGTTCGACGACGAGATCATGAACCGGCTCCTCGACCAGAGCCTGGAAACCGCGACGGTCGACGAAAAAGGCTGGCACGATCATGGGCATGGCCCGGGCAGCGTCCATGGCCATTACGTGAATTGGCTGGCGTTCAAGGACGTTGCGGCAAGCGTGGTGGTGGACGTCAAATGTATCCGCACGCACCCGCTGGTGCCCGGCCATATTCCGGTTTACGGCTATTACTTCGATGTGAAGACCGGCCGTCTGGTCGAGGTGCCGGAAGCGACGGCCGCCGGCAAGGCCAAGGCCTGATTTAGCATGGCTGATTCCGTTTGGCGGCCATTCAAACGAAGTCCGGCGTGATCGACGGCCTGCGCTCCATCCAGCCCGGAACCGGCAGATTTTTCGAGCGCAGGAATTCCGGGTTGAAGAGTTTCGATTGGTAGCGCGCGCCGGAATCGGCGAGGATAGTCACAATCGTGTGGCCTTCGCCGAGTTCCGTGGCGAGACGGATCGCGCCTGCGACATTGATGCCTGACGAGCCGCCGAGGAGCAGGCCTTCATGCTCGGCGAGATCGAACAGAATGGGCAAGGCTTCCTCATCGGAGATCCGATAGGCGAGATCGACCGGTGCATTCTTGAGATTGGCGGTGATCCGGCCTTGGCCAATTCCTTCGGTAATCGAAGAGCCGGAGGATTTCAGCTCGCCGGTTGTGTAATAGGAATAGAGGGCGGCCCCCAAGGGATCGGAAATCGCGATCTTGATTTTCGGGTTTTTGGCCTTCAGCGCCATGGCGACGCCGGCCAGCGTTCCGCCAGTCCCGACGGAGCAAGTGAAACCATCGACCTTGCCTTCCGTTTGCGCCCAAATCTCGGGCCCGGTGGTTTCGAAATGGCCCTGGCGATTGGCGATATTGTCGAACTGATTGGCCCAGATCGCGCCGGCCGGATATTCCTTGGCAAGCCGCAGGGCGAGGCGGCCGGAGAGTTTCACGTAATTGTTGAGATCGGAATAGGCGACCGCCGGAACCTCGATCAGTTCGGCGCCTTGCAGCCGCAGCAGGTCCTTTTTCTCCTGGCTCTGGGTGTCGGGAATGACGATCAAGGTCTTGTAGCCCAAGGCATTGGCGACAAGCGCGAGACCAATCCCGGTATTGCCCGCCGTACCCTCGACGATCAGTCCGCCCGGCCGCAAGCTCCCGCGCGCGATCGCGTCGTTGACGATGGCGAGCGCCGCGCGGTCCTTTACCGATCCGCCGGGGTTCATGAACTCCGCTTTGCCCAGAATGGTGCAGCCGGTCAGTTCCGACGCTTGGCGCAGCTTGATGAGAGGGGTTGCCCCGATCGCTTCGATGACGTTTTCTGGAGAGCTCATTTGGGTGAAAGGCCCGTGCCGGTGCTTTTAAAATTATAGGGCCCGCCAGCGCATTCTGTCGAGCGCCGGGGCCCACTCTGGCGCGAATAGTGGAAGCGGGGCATATTGCCGGGGAACGCACCGTTAAGGGAAGTGGAGTCATAAGCCGAACATCGACGAACTCTTCAAGCGCCGCCATTGCGACCTCGAGATCATCATCCTCCGTGCCGGGTGCGTTGCTTTCGCTGGATCAAACTCAGCCTTCGGGATCTCGTGGAAATGATGGCCGGGCAAGGGATTTATCTGGCACCCACGACGATCATGCGCGGGATCGGGCGCTCCGAGCTGGGGGTCCCTGGCGGGTCGACGAAACCAACGTCAAAATCAAGGGTCGCCCGGTCCCTGATCCAACAATACGCAATGCTTGATGATATGGAAGGAAGTAGACTAGGAACGCGACGG
>JBATYB010000110.1:0-4370 GCA_049673825.1 Methylocella sp.
AGGTTTGAGGCGGCAAGATGCGGGAGATCGTTCTCGACACGGAAACGACCGGGCTCGACCCCGCGAAAGGGCATCGAATTGTCGAGATCGCTTGTGTCGAGCTTTTGAATGCGATCCCGACCGGCGAGACTTTTCACGCCTATGTCGATCCCGGCCGCGACATGCCCGAGGAAGCCTTCCGGGTGCATGGAATTTCCGCCGGGTTTCTCGCAGGCAAGCCGGTCTTTGCCGACATCGCCGCCGATTTCCTGAAATTCGCCGGCGGCGCCAAAATCGTCGCGCACAATGCCGAATTCGATATGCGGTTTCTTAACGTGGAACTCGCGCTCCTTGGGATCGCGCCGATCGCATCCGATCGCGTGATCGACACGCTGGCCCTGGCGCGGCGCAAATATCCGGGCGCGGCGAACAGTCTCGACGCGCTTTGCGCCCGCTACGGCATCGACACGTCGCGGCGGACCAAACATGGCGCCTTGCTCGATGCCGGAATTCTTGCGGAAGTCTATGCCGAATTGACCGGCGGGCGCCAGGCAGCTCTCGTTTTCGCCCCTGGCGCCGCTTCGATCGGAGCAGGGGCGGCGAGCCTGCTTGCGCAAAGACCGCAACCGCTGCCCGAGCGTCTCGGCACCGAGGAGCTGGTTCGCCACCACGCTTTTGCCGCCACCCTCGGCGCGGCGCCGGTCTGGGACGCCTATTTGCCCTCGCAAGCCCCGGCCGGAAAGGCGGAAACGACGCCGGCCTGATGGTTCCTTTCGGGGCATTGGGATGCAAACAATCGATCTCGTCCGCTACTTGCAAAAGCTGCGCGCAAGCGGACAGTGCCGGCAGCGGCCAGTCCTGGCAACCCCGCCGAACCATTGAGCCGTCGCCGCGCGAGGGATTCGTCACGGTCCCGCGCCCGATGCAACTGGCGTCGTGACAAGCGATGCCGGGCCGAGCCAAAAGCCGTCCGATCGACGCCGCGCGCAACACCACATGGAACTTCTGCCCAAAAGGCTGGAGGGATTATCATGCCATCTCGCTATCGAGGCAATGAGCGGCGTCATAGTGTAAGTCGAAGCCGATATTGCCTTCTGTTTGGACCACCCGAACATAATTTTTCCTTCTCGTTTTGCGCTCTTGCCTAGCCCATCATCGAGCGCCTCTTGCTTATCAACAAAGCGTTAGCGTTCAATTCCCGACGACGGCCCCGAATTATCTCACACGACCGCCAAGCTCACAAACTGAACGTGATCACATGCGAGAGCACCAGGCACCACATGCAGAATCATCCTTATTCATCCGCCGGAGGAGGTAGGGCTTCATTCGCAGGAGGAGGTTGAGAAGTTCCTATGTTCCGTGCCTGGACCGTATTGCCGAGTAGCGCACGAAGCTCCTTTCGGAGAGTACGACCCATCTTTACGTTGAATATTTTGCCATCGTCCGTAACGAGTCTTGCACTCAAAAAGTAGAAGCGGCATCGGTCGAGAAAATTGGCACCCGCAAAAATATCGTCGCGGAAATTGCATCGGAGCCGACTTATTACTGAAACAAAGAAGCTCTCGGAGGCGCGAGGTTTAATCTCAACAGGATATGTTTTCTGCCGCACCCATTTATCGGTTTGGCTGAAGTCTAATGGAATCGCAATCCACATGCTGCGTCTAAAAGGCATCCTCCAATAAAAGAAGGAAAAAGGAATCATAACAGGCATGATTCCCGTATTTCTAACATCCACCCTCACATACTTTGGTCTGTTTTTTCTATCTAAAGTTGGGTGGTCAATAGAACAAATTAAGGCACAAGCGTTAACCTGCGTGCGACTTGCTCTCCGAGAGGCAAAAGCCAATACAAGAGAGACTATGACAGCAAGAAATGTGCTGATCGCCCCCAGGGCGGCGATCGTGTGTTCGTGAGCTTTACAAAATTCTTCCAACTCGAGCATCGCATTTCACTCAAAAATTGGCATAGCCCCTGCTGGTGCATTTTGACGGGCCTCTTAAACATTAAAGCGGCACGGATATACGATTATTCAGGTTCTTTGACGTTGATGTTAAGAGCGAGAATGGCAAAGGGCGCCTCAGGGCGCCCTTTTTTGGTTGCGCTTCCACCTGGAGAACTTATTCCCCGGCTTCCCGCTGTATGAGCTTTTCCTTCGCCTCGAGATCTTCCCCCGTTTTCTGATCGACGATGCGCATCGACAGGCGCACCTTGCCGCGGTCGTCGAAGCCGAGGAGCTTCACTTTGACCTTGTCGCCTTCCTTGACGACATCCGTGGTTTTGGCGACCCTTCCCTTGGCGAGCTGGGAGATGTGGACGAGGCCATCTTTGGCGCCGAAGAAATTCACGAAGGCGCCGAAATCCACCACTTTCACGACCGTGCCGTCGTAGATCTGGCCGGCTTCCGGCTCGCTCGCGATGGACTTGATCCAATTGATCGCGGCGCGGATCGAATTGGCGTCGGAGGAAGCGACCTTCACCGTGCCGTCGTCCTCGATATTGATTTTGGCGCCGGTTTTTTCGACGATCTCGCGGATCACCTTGCCGCCGGTCCCGATCACCTCGCGGATCTTGTCGGTTGGAATTTTCATGGTCTCGATGCGGGGCGCGAATTCGCCGAGCTCGGCGCGCGCGCCGGTGAGCGCCTTGGCCATTTCGCCCAAGATATGCAGCCGGCCGGCCTTTGCCTGATCCAACGCCACCCGCATGATTTCTTCGTTGATGCCGGTGATCTTGATGTCCATTTGCAGCGACGTGACCCCTTCCGCGGTGCCCGCCACCTTGAAATCCATATCGCCGAGATGATCCTCGTCGCCGAGAATGTCGGAGAGGACGGCAAAGCGCTCGCCTTCGAGAATGAGGCCCATGGCGATGCCCGCCGTCGGCCGCTTCAAGGGAACGCCGGCGTCCATCAAGGCAAGCGACGCGCCGCAGACCGTCGCCATCGAGGATGAGCCGTTCGACTCGGTGATCTCGGACACGATCCGGATCGTATAGGGAAATTCCGCCGCCGTGGGAAGCATCGGACGGATGGCGCGCCAGGCAAGCTTGCCATGACCGATTTCGCGGCGTCCGGGCGAGCCCATGCGGCCGGTCTCGCCGACCGAATAGGGGGGGAAATTGTAATGCAGAAGGAAGCGCTCCTTGTAGGTGCCCTCCAAACTATCGACGTATTGCTCGTCCTCCCCGGTGCCAAGCGTCGCGACGACCAGCGCCTGCGTCTCGCCACGGGTGAAAAGCGCCGAGCCATGCGTGCGCGGCAAGACGCCGGCCTCCGCGACAATCGGACGGACCGTCTTGACGTCGCGCCCGTCGATTCGGATGCCGGTGTCGAGGATGTTCCAGCGGACAACCTTGGCCTGCAGATCGTGAAAGACTTCGGCGACCTGCTCCTTGGAAAACTCCGGCTCGGCATCGGCTGGGACCAGCGCGGCGATGACTTTTGCCTTCACCGCATCGACCGCGTTATGGCGGTCCTGCTTCGCGGTGATCTTGTAGGCCTCGCGTAATTCGGCCTCGGCGACCTCCCGCACCGCTGTCTCGATTTTGCGCCTGTCGGGGATGGCGAGATCGCGCGGCGGCTTGGCGGCTTTTTCGGCGAGTCTGACGATCGCGTCGATCACCGGCTGAAATCCGGCATGGCCGGTCATGACGGCCCGCAGCATGGTCGCCTCGGAGAGTTCCTTGGCCTCGGATTCGACCATCAGCACGGCGTTGCTGGTTCCCGCCACCACGAGGTCGAGCGCGGAGTCTTGCAACTCCTCCAGCGCCGGATTGACTTTCAGGGCGCCATTGATGAAGCCGACCCGCGCGGCGCCGACCGGCCCCGTGAACGGGACGCCCGACAAGGTCAGCGCCGCCGAACTCGCGACCATGGCAACAATATCGGGATCGTTCTCGAGGTCATGCGAAAGCACCGTCGCGACAACTTGCGTCTCGTTGCGATAACCGTCGGGAAACAATGGGCGGATCGGGCGGTCGATCAGCCGCGAGACGAGGGTTTCCTTTTCCGAAGGGCGGCCCTCGCGCTTGAAATAGCCGCCGGGAATGCGGCCCGCCGCGAAGGCCTTTTCTTGATAATTGACCGTCAGGGGAAAGAAATCGCCCCCGGGCTTGGCTGCCTTGGCCGCGACGACAGTGGCAAGAACCGTGGTTTCGCCATAGGTCGCGACGACTGCGCCATCGGCTTGGCGGGCGATCTTGCCGGTTTCGAGCACGAGCTTGCGTCCGGCCCAATCGAGTTCTTCACGATGGATTTCAAACATTCATTCGTCTTTCTTGGTTAAAGGCGAAGCCCAAGGCCAAAGCAAGACGGCGAGAGGCTGTACGACAGCGCCTGGCGATCCTGCCATGAGCATTGGTCTTCACCATGGTTTGGCGCGGCGGCCTCAAGC
>JBATYB010000111.1:0-2106 GCA_049673825.1 Methylocella sp.
CATCTCTACAACCACCACAGACCACACGGAGCACTTGGCGGAAAGACACCTTTCGCATACGCTCAAACCCAATCAGCCAGGAGACCGCCGCAGTCTCATATGTCCTGAGCCCGGACACGCCCTGGCGTTTCCCTCGGTCTTCCCTTAAAGTAGGTCGGCGGAGCTGCGGGGTGCGTGTTGGATCAGCATTCCCGGGGCCTTATTGATCTCCAAGGGAGCTGTCCCTGGCCTCGCCCGTGGGCTTGGCCACACGGCGCCCACCTACATTGTAGGTTCCCGGGATCGATATCCCACGGCCATCGCGGCCCCGCGCTTGCCAATCCTCCCGCCGGTTGCGTCATGTTCCTCACCAAGCCGGCCCTGCGCGCGCGGGCTTTGGCGCGGCGGGGCGAGACGAGCATCGAGGCCGCCGCCGCCTACGCCGCGCATCTCGCGGCCGAAGGCCTCGCCCTCGTCCTGCGCTTGCGCCCCGGGATCGTCTCGGCCTATTTTCCGCTTGCGGGCGAAGCCTCGACGTTGCCTCTCCTTGAAAAACTTGGCGAGGCCGGGGTCAAAACGGCTATGCCGGTTACCGGGCGGCGGGGCACGCCCCTGGTGTTCCGGCTGTGGCGGCCCGGCGAACCCACCCTCCAGGGTAAAATGGCGATCGAGGAGCCTCTGCCCGCCGCGCCGGAAGCCGCGCCTGATCTTTTGTTCGTGCCCTTGGCCGCGTTCGACCGGGCCGGACACCGGATCGGCTACGGCGCGGGCTTCTACGACCGTAGTCTAGCGGGGCTACGCGCCAATAAGCCAATTTGCGCGGTTGGCGTCGCCTATGCGAGCCAGGAGTTCCCGGAGGTTCCGCACGAAGCGCACGATGAGCGCCTCGATTACGTGCTCACCGAGCGCGAGTTGATCAGCTGCCGGGTTCGCCGATAGCATGCGCCTCCTTTTCGTCGGCGATATTGTCGGCCGCGCCGGCCGCGCGGTTCTCTTCGAGAGTCTGCCCAAATTGCGCCAGGCCTGGGGGCTCGACTTCGTTATCGTAAACGGCGAGAACGCGGCCGGCGGCTTTGGGATCACCGAGGCGATCTGCGCCGATATTCTCGCGGCGGGCGCGGATTGCGTGACGCTTGGCAATCATGCCTTCGACCAGCGCGAGGCTCTCGTCTTCATCGCCCGCCAGCGGCGTCTGATCCGGCCTCTGAACTATCCGAGCGGGACGCCCGGCGGCGGCGCCAATCTCATCGAAACGACAACCGGCGCGCAGGTGCTCGTCGTCAATCTCATGGGCCGCGTTTTCATGGATGCCATGGACGATCCTTTCGCGGCGCTCGCGCGCGAGGTGTCGGCCTGCCCCTTGGGAGTTGGCTGCGATGCCTTGGCTGTCGATTTCCATGCCGAGGCATCGAGCGAGAAGCAGGCTCTCGCGCATTTCGTCGATGGCCGCGTTTCGCTCGTCGTGGGCACCCATACCCACGTGCCGACCGCCGATCATCAAATACTGCCAAATGGCACGGCCTTTGTAACCGACGCCGGAATGACGGGGGATTATGATTCGGTGATCGGCATGGAAAAGGAGGAACCGGTTCGCAGGTTCACGACCAAGCTACCCGCCACGCGGTTCGAACCGGCATCCGGTGCCGCAACGCTCTGCGGCATCGCGGTCGAGCTCGACGCCAAGGGCCTCGCGGCAAAAATCGCGCCGGTGCGTATCGGCGGCAGGCTTTCGCAAGCGCGACCGGAATTCTGGGAAGCGGTTTAGCGAAGAGGCGGCTTGCCGATGTCTTGATCACCATCTTGGCCGCCCCTAGTGAAAATCGCAGGATCGCGTCACTTCATCGCGTTCGCAAGTATTGATGCAAGTATTTTGTTTCCTTCCACAGTCGGGTGGACACCGTCGCTTGTATACGCTCTTGCGGTCCAAGCCGGTTCTTGAGCGATATCCACGCATTTCGCCTTCGCAATCCTACATAGACTTTCTATCGGACCGATTACTTCCAGCCACGCGGATTTGTTTCGCAGATTTTTGAGTGCGGGATATAGTAAAATCACAATTTTGTGTTCCTTTGCAACGCTCGCCACCAGCTCTTTGAAGCGCTGCAATTGAGCCTCTTCGGGCATCCC
>JBATYB010000112.1:0-1900 GCA_049673825.1 Methylocella sp.
GGTGAATATCCATGTGGCAAGGACACAATGGGGTTTGAGCAAGGGCGCGAACCGTTTCGCGCCGAAGTGGAGGGAAAGCGCCAGGATCGCGGCGGGACCGGCGACGCCTAATTTTGTGTTGAACGACCAGCACAGCGCCAACAGGGCCAGGACCATGCGTCCGCTTGGGCCGCGCCGCCACAGTTCAACGGCGCAGACGCCCAGGGCCATAGCCCCGGCCACCGCCATCAACCAAGCCGTGCGCCAGGGCTGAACTTGCACGACGAGGAGCGACGAAAGCCAATCGCCAAAAATCGCGGAAATCGCTATGCCCCCCAATCCAACCACCATGATCGCCGCAAGAATCCGCCGGGCGCGGCCCTGGTGGAGATGGGCGGCAATCGCAATTGTCGCCGTCTGGACGATAAGCGGGGGGAACGATTCGATTGGCCAAAGGCTAGGAAACAAAAAGGCGTCGTGCGACTCGTGCAGGCTCTGCAAGGATGGATCGATCGCCGTGAAAAGCCGGTCCATCAAAGGCAGGCCGAGGGCGCCGCCCAAAATCGAAAGCGCTCCGGCGCCGGCGCAAAACCAAAACCAGCGTCTATCTTCCAAGCCGCGGACGGCAACAAAGACGCCACACCCGGCGAGCGCCATGATCGGATGCAAAAGCGCCGCCGCGGCGATACAGCAAAGGCAAACAAAGTCGCGTCTTGCCGCAAGCGCGGCGAGCCCGGCCAGCACGAAAGCCTCGGCGAAAGGGCGCGGAACGGCCATGAGTTCGGCAAATCCGAACGGATAGGGCGCGCCATAAGCATTGGGCAGCAGAGCGGCAAAGATCACGACCACCCACGCCGCGCCGCCGCCGGCGAATTGCCGCGCGAGGGCACGAGCCGCGAGAAACCAGGCGAGCGCCGCCACGAGCGCCAGCACTTCCCCGGTCATCGCCGGTCCCCAAAGCGCGACCATCGCCCTCACCACGAAGGGGAACAGGCTGAAGCCGAATTGGCCGTCATGGACGAACATCAGATCGCTGCCGACCCCGGATGGATCGAGATCGGCCACCGCGCGGCCGATATAGATCTGGGGGTTTTGGAAAATGCCCCGGTAGGGACGGCCCAAGACAAAAACCAGAAAAGCGATCAGGGGAATTGGCGAAAAGTCTTTCGCCCGTAGGCCTGCCGTGAGGGAAATCGCCGCCCCGGATTTTTTCGCCGCGGCCGCAAGTGTCTTCAGCGGCCGGGAGAGCGTAGCGGACAAGCCACCCTCGCGCGTCCCCCACGCCGGCCGCGGGCGCATGGTTGTTGCCATGCCCGCCTCACGCCACTTTTTGGGGAACGAGACGCGCGCTTGCAAGGGCCTCCCTTGCACCTGCGACGCCCGCTTCGCCATATTCGGCATCCTCGTTGACCTGCCACACGTCATAGAGCGTCCGGCCCGCCAAAATATTCGCGGCGGTCAGCATGCCGGTCATCATCGCATGATCCTGATTGTTGTATTTGTGCATGCCGTTGCGGCCGACGAGATAAAGGGCCGGAAACCGGCTCGCAAGCTCGAACCGGATCATCCGCAGATTTTCGAGATAAGTTTCGTCATACACCGGATAGGCTTTCTTCTGGCGCACGACGCAGGCGTCGGTGACTTCCTCGCCGCGCAGCAAGCCGACGGCGGCGATTTCCTGCTTGGCGAGCGCGATCAGGTCCCCATCCGCCATGCCCCACAGATCGTCGCCCTCGGTGCAAAAATATTCGAGCCCGAGGCATGTCGAGGTCGCGTCCGGGACCATCTCCGGCGACCAAGACCGGAAGTTTTGCACCCGGCCGACTTTAACTCTTGGGTCATGGATATAAATCCAGTTGTCGGGCCATTGGCGCCGCGGCCGGCCGATCAGAATTACGGTGAGAAAATCGCGGTATTTGAG
>JBATYB010000113.1:0-19369 GCA_049673825.1 Methylocella sp.
TCGCCTCAAAGACTTCCGCCGCATCGCCACCCGCTACGACAAACTCGCCAGAAACTTCTTTTCCGCCCTCTGCCTTGTGGCTACTTTCGCCTATTGGCTATGATTTATTTGAGTCCGAACCCTAGCACGCGGTCCATGGTCTTTTTGCCTGAGCGACCTGTGTCAAGCCGGCGTGCAAATGCTTCGACAGGAGATTTGATCCGATGCAGCCAAGATTGCTCCTTCCAAGTGTCGTCAGCCTAAGCATCATTATCGCCTTGTCGGGTTTGCCCCGATCTTTTGCTGCGGGGCAACCGTCGGACGTCCCGGCGTGGCTGCGGGCCCATATCGGCGAAGGCGAAGGCCAAATCGCACAAGTGGTTTTGCAGAGGGGGCGCGCGCTTTACCTACATAAAGTGAGCGAAGGCGCGGTTAAGAATCCCTGCTACTTCGCCATGGACGCTACGCGCCCCGGCGGGTTGGGGCGCCGGTTTTACGTTATCTGCGAAACCGATCAGACGTTCCGCGCGGTTCCAGTGGGTCACGGCAACGGTCGCGATTTGAAAGGCATCGTGAATTTCGCAAACGGAATACGGTGCGCGAAGAACTTCAGCAATGCGATGGATTCCAAACTGACGACCGGCGGGGCCTATGTGACGAGCGAGGAAATCGCGTCTTTTAAAGGTTATTATCGCGGCTCAGCGGGAAAAGACGCGGTCTTGCTACGCTCGTTCGTGCAGTTTGACGGCGAAGGCGAAGCCGCAAACGCCAGACAGCGCGCCATCGGCGGGCATCCGGCTGTGTTGTTGAGAGGAGTCTGTCTTCGAAAAGATCCGGACAGCCCGTACGCGAACCACGATGGTTACGTTCCGTTTGGAAAGCTGGTGGATTACTCCGGCGGCCGCAGCAACGGCTGCACTAGTTGGTCGGCTTCGGACGCCAGGCAAATCATCCCGATGATGAAGGACAAGCCGACGACGCTTTACATTTATCCTGAATCAGACGACATCGACGCCGTCGCGCTAGCGGCGAAGGCCGGCCGGTCGCCATCGCGCGCCGGATTATATTGGAACGCCTCCTGCTTGAAAGAAATCGGCTCTCCGAAATTTTGGCCGAAAGAAACCCTCGAGCCGATCCTCGTTCAATACAGGAAGGATCATCCCGCACCGCCGCCGCGGCCGCCGCCGATCTGCAAGGGGCAGTGAAATTTGTCTCTGTTCCTTGTCTCCTGGCCGCTGCCGCGATGTCTGCAACTGGCGCTTTGCGGAAAAAATCTGACTGATGCACTACCGGATTTTCGTTTCCATGTTCCATTTTCAAAATCCTCTGTATAAGGCATTTTCGAATACGCGAGGGTTTGGGCCGCCGCCCAAGGAGTTCGCCACCATGCCCACGGAATGCTGGTCGCCCGCCAGTTGGAGACGCAAGCCGATCGAGCAAGTGCCGGATTATGCCGACAAGGCGGCGCTGGCCGAGGTCGAGCGCCAGCTCGCGGGCTTTCCGCCGCTGGTCTTCGCGGGCGAGGCGCGCAAGCTGAAGCGTATGCTGGGCCAGGTCGCCGCGGGCGAAGCTTTCCTTTTGCAAGGCGGCGACTGCGCCGAGAGCTTTGCCGAACACGCCGCCGACAATATCCGGGATTTTTTCCGGGTGTTTCTGCAAATGGCCGTGGTCACGACTTTCGCCGCCGCCCTGCCGGTGGTGAAGCTCGGCCGCATCGCCGGCCAATTCGCCAAGCCGCGCTCGGAGCCGGCCGAAACGATTGACGAGGTCGAGCTGCCGAGTTATCGCGGGGACAGCGTGAACGACATCGCGTTCGATGCCCGCGCGCGCGAACCCGACCCCGGCCGCCAGCTGATGGCTTACCGGCAGTCGGCGGCAACCTTGAACCTGCTTCGCGCCTTTGCCACCGGCGGCTATGCCAATCTCGAAAACGCGCATGGCTGGATGCTCGGCTTCATCAAGGATAGCCCGCAGTCCGCCCGCTATCAGGAACTCGCGGACCGGATCACCGAGACGCTGGGGTTTATGCGCGCGATTGGCCTCGATCCCGAGGCGCATCAGGAATTGCGCCAGACCGATTTTTATACCTCGCACGAGGCTTTGCTGCTCGGCTATGAAGAAGCGCTGACCCGGATCGATTCGACGACCGGCGATCATTATGCGACTTCGGGTCATATGCTCTGGATCGGCGACCGCACCCGCCATCCGGCCCATGCCCATGTGGAATATGCGCGCGGGGTCAAAAACCCTCTCGGGCTCAAATGCGGCCCCACGCTTTCGCAAGACGAGTTGCTCCGTCTCATCGACATTCTCAATCCGGCGGACGAACCCGGCCGTCTCACCTTGATTTGCCGGTTTGGCGCCGACAAGGCGGCCGATCGGCTCCCGGGTCTGATCCGCGCCGTGAAAAGGGAAGGGCGCGGCGTCGTTTGGTCCTGCGATCCGATGCACGGCAATACGGTCAAGGCGGCGGGCGGCTACAAAACGCGGCCGTTCGACAGGATCATGGGCGAGATCCGCACGTTTTTTTCGATCCACCGGGCGGAGGGCACTTACGCCGGCGGCGTGCATCTCGAAATGACCGGAAGGAATGTCACCGAGTGCACCGGCGGCGCGCGGGCCATCTCGGAGGCGGACCTGCATGACCGTTACCATACTTATTGTGATCCAAGGCTCAACGCCGAGCAGGCGATCGAAGTGGCCTTTCTCGTCGCCGAGCTGCTCAAGGCGGAACGGATCGAACGCGGCCGCGCCGACGCCGCGGAGTGAAGCCTGACGGCGGACGGGGCTGCCGGTCGAGGTCCCTTTATGACGACGAGCCAGAACGCCCCCGCGAACCGTCTCGTCATTGGCCTTGCGCAAATCGATTGCACGGTCGGCGACATCGCGGGCAATGTCGCGCGCGCCCGCGCCGCCCGTGCCGAGGCGGCCGCTTTCGGCGCCGATCTCGTGATGTTTTCCGAACTCTTCCTCTCGGGCTATCCGCCCGAGGACCTCGTCTTGAAGCCGGCCTTCGTCGAGGCGTGCCGCGCTGGTTGCGAGGAGATCGCGGCTGAAACCGCCGACGGCGGACCGGCGATTCTCGTCGGCCTGCCGTGGGGCGAAAATGGGCGTTGCTACAACGCCTATGCCCTCCTCGACCAAGGCCGCATCGATGCCATCAATTTCAAGGCCGATTTGCCGAATTATGGGGTGTTCGACGAAAAGCGCGTGTTCACGCCGGGGCCGATGCCGGGGCCTGTCTCCTTCAAGGGCGTGCGCATCGGCGTTCCCATCTGCGAGGATATTTGGGGACCGGACCCGGTCGCATGCCTCGCCGCCGCGGGCGGCGAAATTCTTCTCGTTCCCAATGGTTCGCCCTACTGGCGCGGCAAGACGGACGAACGGTTTTCGGTCGCCGCCGCGCGGGTTTCCGAGAGCAAATTGCCGCTCGTTTATCTCAATCAATTCGGCGGCCAGGACGAGCTTGTCTTCGATGGCGCATCCTTTGGATTGAATGCCGATTGCTCCCGCGCGTTCCAGCTTCCGGCTTTTTCGGCCGTGGTCGCGAAGACGGTTTGGGAGCGTGGAACAAATGGTTTTGTTTGTGTCGAGGGACCGCGGTGCGACATCGAGGAGGGCGACGAAGCCGATTACGCCGCATGTGTCCTCGGCCTTCGCGATTATGTGAATAAAAATGGTTTTCCTGGTGTCGTCATGGGCCTTTCGGGGGGAATCGATTCCGCATTGTGCGCGGCGATGGCGGCCGACGCTCTCGGCCCCGGACGCGTCCATTGCCTGATGCTGCCCTATCGCTTTACCTCGAACGAATCGCTAGAGGATGCCAAGCGCTGTGCCCGCGCGCTTGGCGTTCGCTACGATATATTGCCGGTGGCGCCCGCGGTCGAGGGCTTCGAAAAGGTCCTTGCCCCGCTCTTCAAGGGAATGCCCGCCGGCACCACCGAGGAAAATATCCAGAGCCGCGCGCGCGGCACCGTGCTGATGTCGGTTTCCAATAAGTTTGGTCCGATGCTCGTCACAACCGGCAACAAGTCGGAAATGTCGGTCGGCTACGCGACGATTTATGGCGATATGAACGGCGGGTTCAATCCGATCAAGGACCTTTATAAGATGGAGGTTTTCCGGCTGGCGGAATTGCGCAACCGCTGGAGGCCCAAGGGCGCGCTTGGGCCAGGCGGCGAGGTGATCGCGCGAAACATTCTCGCCAAGCCGCCGTCGGCGGAATTGCGGGAAAATCAGAAGGATCAAGACTCGCTGCCGCCCTATGAGGTGCTGGATGCGATCCTCGAAGGGCTTGTCGAAAAGGAAATGCGGGTTGCCGATGTCGCCGCCTTAGGCCACGATCTCGAAACCGTGAAAAAAATCGAGAGGCTTCTTTATCTCGCCGAGTACAAACGCCGCCAGTCGGCCCCGGGCGTCAAGGTGACAAGGAAGAATTTTGGCCGCGACAGGCGCTATCCGATCGTCAATTTGTTTCGCGATCCCGGCGTGGCCGTGACGCCGCGTGACTGGGATCCCGGCGCCGCCCGGTCCAAGGAATGAAACACGGCGTCCAGCGGGGCCTACGCCTGGCAAACCACCGCTACCCCTGTTCGACGCTCGATTCCTCCTCGCGCATGGTCATTTCATTGCCGTGCCAGACGAACTCATCGGTGAACCAGGCGTCGACGTAGATGACCGGGAGTATCAGATCGCGGAAGACGAAAAGGAAAGGCATGCGCCACGAGAAATGCCACCTGTTCAGACGCGCGAGAAGCGCTTCCGGACCGTACCAGGCGAGCGCGGTGCCGAGCGTCGCGGCGGCTACGTTTAAGTCCAGCATCCAAGCGGCATAGGCCGCGGCCAAGCAAGGCAACGCGGCTCCCGCGACGATTTCAGGCGCGTAATAAAAAGGAAAGGTTTTCCGCCGCATTCGCGCCCAGCGCACCTGCCGCAGCCAGACATCGGGAAAACCGCGACAGCCGAGCGGCTGTTCGAACGGGCTATCGACGAGATTGATGTCGAGCCCTTGGCGGCGCACGAGCTTCGTCGAGGCGGCGTCCTCGGCGATCTCGGCGCCAAGCGCGCGAATCCCGCCGCCCTTATCCATCACCTCGCGCCGCCACAACATGGTCTTGCCCTGGGCGAATCCCAATCCCATGGCTTTGGCGCAATACTGCCAGCGCGCCTCGAAGGTGTTGAGAAAAGAGCATTCGAGCTCGGCCCAGAGATTTCGCGGCCGCGAGCCCAGGGGCATGGAGCAGACAAGGCCGGTACGGCGCCGCCAGCTCGCCAGAAGCCGCTGGATATAATCCTTCGGCATCAACACATTGGCATCGGCGAGAATGATCCAATCGTGGCGGGCTGCGTCCCATCCGCGCACGCAATTGTTCAGCTTTGGATTGGGGCTCACGCGTTCGTCGCCGACGATCACCCGCGCGGGCCGGTCCGGATGGCGCGCGATCAGACGCTGGACAAGGGGCAGGACCGGGTCGCCCGCCCGCGCGACGCAAAAAATCATCTCATAGGCCGGATAATCGAGGCGGAAACTCGACTCCAATGTCTCTTCGCAGAAATTATCGAGTCCGCAAAGGGGCCGGACCACGGAGACTCCTGGGGCGGCGCGCGGCGGCGGAAGGGGCGCGGGCCTGGGCCTTGCCCGGATCGCCGCGATCCCGATACTGATCAGATTGAGAAAGGTCAAGAAATAGCAAAACCAAGCCGCCGCATATGCCATCGCCATTGTTAGGCTCCCGGGCTAGTATCCGATTTTTGCGCGAGACCGGCCTAGGCACGCGCCTGGAAACCCTCGGTGTTTCAGGTAGTTATTGGAAAGCGAAGTCCCCGCTTTTATGAATTCCGGTACGTGGCCTTTGTGAGTTACGCCGAACAAGCTCATTTTCGATGGCTCGAGGCGTAGTTTCGCGTTTTCATAACTCTTGGGAAACACATGCCGCATCCAATCGTCCGCTTCGCTCCATCGCCGACCGGCCGCATTCACATTGGCAACGCCCGGACGGCACTTTTGAACTTCCTCTACGCAAAAAAGAACCATGGCGAATTTGTTCTACGCTTCGATGACACCGATGTGGAACGCTCCAAGGAGGAGTTCGCCCAGGCGATCGAGGTCGATCTCGCCTGGCTTGGCATGGTGCCGGACGCGGTTTTGCGCCAGTCGGGGCGATTTGCGCTTTACCGCGCCGCCGCCAAAAGACTGCGCGAGGCTGGCCGGCTTTATCCTTGCTATGAAGCCGCCGGGGAACTCGACCGCAAACGCAAGCGCCAGCAAGCGCGCGGCCTGCCCCCGGTGTACGATAGGGCGGCGCTCGCACTTTCAGGTCCGGAACGGGCGAGTTTGGAAGCCGAGGGCCGGAGGCCGCACTGGCGCTTCAAGCTCGACCACGAAATCGCGCGCTGGACCGATCTCGTGCGTGGCGAGAGCCATGTCGATTGCGCGTCCCTGTCCGACCCGGTGCTGTTGCGCGAGGATGGAACTTATCTCTACGCATTGCCGTCGGTCGTGGACGACATCGAGCAGAAAATCACCCATATCATCCGGGGCGAAGACCACGTGACCAATACGGCAGTGCAAATGCAGCTTTTCGAAGTTTTGGCCGGGCCGGGCCGGCTGCCTTCCTTCGCGCATCACAACCTTTTGTCTTCGGCGAGCGGCGAGGCGCTCTCTAAACGCTCCGGCGCGTTGTCGATCGGCGCATTGCGGGAGTCCGGAATCGAATCGCTTGCCGTCGCGGCGGCGGCGGTTCTGACCGGATCTTCCGTGGCGCTGCAACCGGTTGGCAGCCTTGACGAACTCGCGGCTTCGCTCGATCTCGCGAAGCTCTCCCGGACGGTTGCGCGGTTCGATCCCGCCGAGCTCGCCGCGCTGTCGGCGCGCACGCTGCATGGGCTAAGTTTTGAGGCGGTGCGTGAAAGGCTCAAGGCGCATGATATCGCCGGCCACAAGGCGAAACCCTTCTGGCTCGCCACGCACGGCAATCTCTCGGCCTTCCTCGATGTGGTCGATTGGTGGCGCGTCGTCGAAGGCGCGATCGCGCCGGTTATCGAGGAGGCCGAGTTCCTGGCGACGGCACGCGAAAACCTGCCCCGCGAGCCTTGGGACGAAACCGTCTGGGCGAATTGGACGAAGGCTTTGCAGGCCGCCACCGGACGCAGGGGGAAAGCGCTGTTTCATCCCTTGCGTCTCGCCTTGACCGGCCGCGACACCGGACCCGAGCTCGCGGCGCTTTTGCCGTTGATCGGCAGAACTAAAGCGGCGGCACGATTATCCGGACGCGCCGCTTGACCCCATCAGGGCCGGTGACCTCCTGGGTCCCGGCTTGCCCTTCGGCGTTCGCGGAATTCTTCCCCGCCTGGTCGTCCTTGGCCACAGAGGGTTGGGTGCCTGGCCCCGGCGGAGCCGCCTTTTCGAATTTCGGCTTTGCCATTTCCGCCGATTTTTCGGGAGTGACCACGATATCGCTCTTGCGTTCGCGTCCAAGCATCTGTTCGGCTCCCGCAAGCGCCTCGGCCCAGGATTGCCCAGGCGGTTTGCAGGTGCAGGCAGGATCGAAAGTTTTCTCGAATTTCAGGGCGTTGGGCAATTCGGAATAGGGCGTGTCGCCGTCGAGCGAGACGGCGGTATTGATTCCTTGTCTCGGGGAACGTGTATAGACGCTGACCGCGGCATTAGGGCAGAGGGCCTGGCAAAGGCCGGTCAGTTGCTCCGGATCGCTTTGCCTCACGGACACATCGAGCGGGAAAAAACCGCCGTCGCAGTCGCGCACGCACACCGCCTGCGAACCGCCGCGTGGGGTGAGGTCTTCGCCGGGCGGAGGGAGGACCTCTTCGATCCGGGGCTGCTGACCGAACGGGAACGGATTTGAATTGGAGCCAAAGATGCCGAAAAGCGATTCGAAGAAACCCCGCTCGCGCGGTTGGCCGGCAGCCTGGCCTTGGCCGCGGCAATAAGCGTTGTAGCGCGCGGTCAGTTGCTGCCTCGCCGCGGCGTTGCCGGCGGGATCCCTGGCGCCTTGGTATTGAGCAAGGTTCGCCTGCATTTGTTGAATTTGGGCGTTAAGGCCCGGACATTGCGGCGGCGGCGCGTCGAACAAAAAGAAATGGCTCCGGTCGCAGCCGAGCCCACGCGCATAGCGGATCGCGCGATCGAGTCCCGCGCGCTGTTTTTGCGCGGCGCCGCCATCGTGGTTCGAATACGTCCGGCTGCGTTCGTCGAGCGCGGTGATCCGCGCCGCTAGTTCTCCGCAACCGATCGGTTGCGACGAGGCAGGACCCAGGGAGATGACGAGGGCCACGCCGCCCATCGCCATCCCTAGGCAGGCGCCAAAATGCGCGAAAGATTCTCTAAGGGCGCGGCCGGAAAGCATGCACGTCTCATGGGGCGCTTGGGGGATCACTTGCCAAGCCGGTATTTGCATCGGACAATGAAATTGGCGTCCATTCGTGGCCTTACCATGACCACCTATAATGCGGCCAGGCCCAGGAGGCGGGGACCGGACAAACATCGCGAAAACGGAAAGTTACGAATCTCGATTGCTAGGTGGCGAATGATGTCATTAACCACTTCATCTTCGGACATTGACGCAGGCGGGCATGGGCGCCGCGCTTCGAAAATAAAGCGGCGTGCCGATCAGGGCCGATCAAACTCGACCGGAGTCATTGTCCGGCAAAGTGTGGCGGCTTGAGGGAATCTTGATTATCCCCTGAAGCGAGCTAGTTGACGCGGTCGCCGCAGGTGACGTGGAAGGAGCCAGGCTCTATGCCGGATCGCGACGCCTCGTCCATTGTGCCGGCCGCCTCATCCGCCGGTCCAAAGCCGTTCGAGCCGGCAAATCCATGCGCCTTGCACCAGGCATCCGCCACGACGAGGCCGCACTGCGACCTCGCCTTGAGACATTCCTCGAAACCGTAGCCGTCATTCGGCGGAATGATCAATGTCCGGCTTTCGGCCGCACCCGCGGGAATTTTGAGGCCAAGGACAGCCAAAATTCCGCCGAGGAGGAAAAGCACCAGGCGAAACAACTTGCGGCGGTCGCGCGCGGCGGGCATTATTTTGGCAATCGGCAGGATCACAATCGACATGGAAATCTCAAGAATTGGCGAGAGCCGGGAAGAAATTCATAGCGAAAGCGCCTGAAAATTCCATTAATGCGCCGGCGAGAACCGGCCCCAAGCGCGAAGCTTGACCAATAGAGCATTCCGCGCGCATAGTCACCAGATGACGCGCTTGACCGGCGCTTGCCGGGCCCTCATTACGATTATTATTTGTAACGCCTAGCCTTGCGCCTGGCTGGAGCCGTCGCGTCCTCGATCCAAGAGTTCGACTTTGATGCCCCAGGCCAGAGCAGGCACTAAGGGGAACATATGCCGCTGCGGCTCTACAATACGCTGACTCGCCAAAAGGAGGATTTCGCGCCGATCGATCCCGCGAACGTGCGTCTCTATGCCTGCGGCCCGACGGTTTACGATCATATGCACATCGGCAACGGGCGCATGCTGGTCGTCTTCGACGTGCTCTTCCGTTTGCTGCGACGTGAATACGGCGAGAACAATGTCACCTACGTCCGCAACATCACCGACGTCGACGACAAGATCAATGCCCGCGCGGCGGAGCGCGGGGTCGATATCCGCGTGCTGACGGATGAAATGACGAAGGTTTTTCACGACGACGCGAAGGCGCTCGGCTGCTTGGCGCCAACCGTCGAGCCCCGCGCGACGGACCATATCGCCGAGATGATCGCACTCATCGAAAAGCTTATCGCCAAGGGCCATGCCTATGTGGCGGAAGGCCATGTGCTGTTCGATGTGCCCTCGATGCCCGCTTACGGCAAGCTCTCGAGGCGTCCGCTCGACGAAATGATCGCGGGCGCGCGGGTCGAGGTCGCGCCCTATAAGCGCGGGCCGATGGATTTTGTCCTATGGAAGCCTTCGAGCGCCGCCGAGCCCGGCTGGGAAAGCCCGTGGGGGCGTGGCCGTCCCGGCTGGCACATCGAATGTTCGGCGATGAGCTGGAAACATCTTGGCGAGGTGTTTGATATTCACGGCGGCGGCATCGACCTCCTGTTCCCGCATCACGAAAACGAAATGGCGCAAAGCTGCTCCGCCTTCGGGCATGATGTGTTGGCCAATTTTTGGATGCACAACGGCCACCTGCAAGTCGAAGGCGAGAAAATGGCAAAAAGCCTCGGGAATTTCGTGACGATCCAAGAGCTGCTAGAGACCGATAAATTCGGTGGCCGCCCATGGCCGGGCGAAGTGCTGCGGCTCGCAATTTTGAAAACCCATTACCGCCAGCCGATCGATTTCACGGTGAGGGCACTTGAGGAGGCGGAGAGCCGGATTGATCGTTGGAAAGGTGTCGTCCGTACGAAAGGATACGAGAACGTCGCGGTGCCAGCGGCTTTCATCGTTGCTCTCGAAGATGACCTCAATATTCACAAGGCCACTGAGATGATGAGTGACCTTGGGCGAACCGCGAATCTAGCGACGTCAGTTTCAGGAGGATCGGTTGAGGAGATCGAATGGGTTACAGCAAAGCAGGCGATGCAGGCGGCCAGCCATCTTGTCGCTTGCGCAGATGTGATTGGCATTGAATTACGACCTATGGTCTTGCAACTTTCGCCATCGCAAAAAAAGCGAATTGCCAACCGCGAAAAAGCACGCAAAAATAAAGACTGGGCGGAGGCAGATCGCATCCGCCGCGAACTCGCCGAGGACGGTATCCCGCTTCGGGACAACGAGGACGGAAGCACGACGGCACTTCTCAGCGCGACGGGACACGCCATGGGCAAGAGTACCGCGAGAGTTAAGGGCAACGTGAACCTAGAGAGGAAGCGGTGAGCGTCAGTGGTGAGGCGATGAACGGGAGAATAAACGACGAACATCTTCTCAAACCGCCGAGCGATGAAGAGGTCGGACAAGCTCTCTTGCGTTTCGCGAAGGATGTGGATGACCATTATGGTTCAGACTTGGCCGGTCTCTATCTGTACGGAAGCCGTGCGCGCGCCGAACATCATCTTGAAAGCGACGCGGATCTGGTGGTCATCCTTTCGAAGGATTTCGACTTTTTGCGGGAGGTAAGCGTTCTCTCTGATTTGTCTTACGACTATCTCGTCGATCGAGGTATTTGTATTGATGCGAAACCCGTGGCTTTAATGGAATGGAACGATCCGTCATCGCATGTGAACCCGTCCTTGGTCCGCGCGATGCGGCGGGATTGCAAGGCCATCGGAACAAAATCTTGAATGACCTCTGGGCGAAGGTCTTCGAGAATGTCAGAGCGGCGCATCTGTCATTTGACAACGGGCTCTATAACATGGCCGCGAGCCGAGCCTATTACGCGATGTTCACGGCGGCGCGTGTTCTTTTGAGTGACGTTGCCGGTGTAGAACTCGAACAAACGAGACGGCATACTACGGTCATGCGCTATTTCTCTTTGCATTTCGTTCGGCATGGTCTGTGCGATAGGGAACTCGGCCGCGCCTTCATGCGGGCCTCGCGATTGCGGGGAACGGCGGATTACGATGCCCAAACGATCAGCCGCGATCAGGCAGCGGCCGTGATCGGGACGATGCTGGATTTTGTCGCCTTTGCGGAAAAGCTGTTGTCCAAATGACCCGCGAAAAACTCACACTTTTCGACACGACCTTGCGCGACGGCGCGCAAATGGCGGGCGTCGATTTCTCGCTCGCCGACAAGCGCCATATCACGGCGCTGCTCGACGGTCTCGGCGTCGATTATATCGAGGGCGGCTATCCCGGCGCCAATCCGCTCGATACGGAATTTTTCGCGCAACGCCCCAAGCTGAAGGTTGCCCGCTTCGCCGCATTCGGCATGACTAAAAGGGCAGGGCGCTCCGCCGCCAACGATCCGGGCGTGACAAGCCTTCTAAGAGCAGATGCCGATGTCATCACCTTCGTGGCCAAGGCCTGGGATTTTCATGTTCACGTGGTGCTCGGCTGCACGCTCGAGGAGAACCTCGAAAACATCCGCCAGTCGATCGAGGCGGCGCTTGCGAAAGGCCGCGAGGCGATCCTCGACTGCGAGCATTTTTTTGACGGCTTTAAAGCCAACCGCGACTATGCGCTGTCCTGCGCAATGACGGCTTACGCGGCGGGGGCCCGATGGATCGTTCTTTGCGACACCAATGGCGGAACGCTCCCGCATGAGATCGCAAGGGTTGTCGAGGAGGTTGCCGCGCAAGTGCCCGGCTCGCACCTCGGCATTCATGCGCACGACGACACCGGCAACGCGGTCGCCAATTCGCTGGCCGCCGTTCGCGCCGGGGCGCGGCACATCCAAGGCGCGCTGAACGGGCTTGGCGAGCGGTGCGGCAATGCCAATCTCGTCTCACTGATCCCAACGCTTCTGCTGAAGCGCGATTTCGCGGAAAAATTCGAAATCGGCGTGACGCCGGAAAGGCTCGCCACGCTCGCCAAGGTCAGTCACACCCTCGACGAATTGCTCAATCGCGCGCCCAACCGGCACGCGCCCTATGTCGGCGCCTCGGCATTCGCGACCAAGGCAGGGATCCATGCCTCGGCGGTGATGAAGGAGCCGAAGACTTACGAGCATGTCGCGCCGGAGGCGGTCGGCAACAAGCGCAGGCTTCTGGTGTCGGACCAGGCGGGAAAATCGAACATCCTTGCCGAGCTGGAGCGAATCGGGGTGCGTCTCGACAAGGACGATTCCCGGGTCGCGCGCGTTCTCGACGAGGTCAAGCAAAAGGAATCGCTTGGCTACGCCTATGAGGGAGCGGAAGCCTCGTTCGAGCTTCTGGCCCGCCGGTTTCTCGGGCAGGTGCCGGAATATTTCGAGGTCGAACGTTTTCGCGTCGATGTCGAGCGCCGCCACAATGCGCAAGGCGAGCTCGTCTCGGTGGCGGAGGCGGTCGTCAAGGTGCGTATCGGCGGCGAAACCCTGATCTCGGCGGCCGAAGGCGAGGGTCCGGTCAATGCGCTCGATCTCGCGTTGCGCAAGGATCTCGGCAAATATCAGCGCTTTATCGAAGACCTCGAGCTCGTCGATTTTCGTGTCCGCATCTTTCAGGGCGGCACTGATGCGGTGACCCGCGTATTGATCGAGTTTCGCGACTCGTCCGGAGAAAGCTGGTCGACGGTTGGCGTGTCCGCCAATATCATCGACGCCTCGTTTCAGGCGCTGACCGACGCGATCACCTACAAGCTTTTGAAATCCGGCGCGCGATAAGGCAAACCGGAATTTTCAGGAACACCCCGCGTGGCACGCTCTAATTCTGGTTCGAATATTGCAGGATGAACCCATGCGGCAGGCCTCTCGGAGGAGCGGGAAAAGGCGCCGCGGCGTGGACCGCCGCCATCCACGCGGTATCCAGAGCCGGTTGTCCGCTCTTGCGGTAGAACGCCTGATGCGTGAGATGGCCTAGCTCATCGACGAAGAGACCGATTTGTCCCACGACAATTAAGTGCTGCGCACGCACTTCCGGGGGAAGATGCAATTGGCGGGTTATCAATCCCATCAGCAATGACTCATAGCTCGCCTTCTCGGTTCCGCCGCTGACCGGCAAGGCCTTGGCCGCGGCCCCGATCGAATAATTGGGCGCCGGAGACAACGCGGCGAGCTGTTGCGCAACCGTCGTTTTTTTGCCCTGGGCGGGAGGGCTCTTGCTGTCATGCGCCGCCCGCTTTTTTTGCGGCTTGGCCGGCGGCTCCGGCTGTGCCTTGTCGAGCGGCTCGGCATCGGGCGTGTCGTCGGCGAGCTTTTGCGGCTCCGCTGGCGGTGACGGCGGCACGGGTTTCTCTTGTGATGGCGCCGCAGCCTTTTCTTGCGCTGGCTTTTCTTGGGCAGGCCGTGGCGCCGCGAGCTTGGGCGGTGGCGCCACGCGAGGCGCTTTCGTTTCCTTGTCGGGTTCCCCTTTGTGGGTTTGATCGTTATTGCCCGCCACCGGCGCATCGTGTGCGACTTCGACGTCATCGAGGCGCACTTTTTCCGGCGGCCGCTTCTCCTTCACCAGGGGCGGGTTCACGAGATCGGGCGGGGGAGGGAGAAGCTTTGCAATTGGTTCGGCTTTCAGCTCGGGCGGGAGCTCGGCGACAATCTCCACCGGAATTTCTTCGGCGCGAGTGGGCTCGGAGGCGATGGAGAAATCCTCGAAAAGAAGGATAGATAAAATCATCGCGTGGGCAGCCAAACACGCCGCGAGAATCAGGGCGAACGGCCTCCGCGCCTGACGTTCCGCCGGAGCGGTCAGACGTTGCGACGGATCCGCCTTGAAGGCGGCATCGACGCTATCGCGATCGAGCGTCACCTTGCCCTCGACATCAATGGCCAAGGCCTTTTATCGGTTGCGCCCGCTTCAATGCCCAAAATCAAGCTTTCATAAGCGCGGATCGACGGTCTCCTTACGCGGGCCGAGAACCGCGGCCTTTGCCGCGGCGGTATCGACCATCGGCAAAATATCCTCGATCTTTTCGGCAACAAGATAGCGGACCTCCAAGGAAGACTGGATAAATCGCCGCTCGCGCATATGCGCGAAAAGCCGCAGCAACGGCTGCCAGAAGCCGGCGATGTCGGCGATCACGACGGGTTTGGTGTGACGCTCGAGCTGGACCCAGGACAATTGCTCGGCTAGCTCCTCCAAGGTTCCGATGCCGCCAGGCAGCGCGACGAAGGCGTCGGCGCGGTCGAACATCAAACGCTTGCGCTCATGCAAGCTGCCGACGACAAGGCATTCCTGGAGACCTGGCAGGGGTCCTTCCCTGCCGACCAAAAACTCCGGAATAATGCCGGTGACGTGGCCGCCGCCGGCGAGCACCGAGCCGGCGATCGTGCCCATGAGACCGTTGGCGCCGCCGCCGTAAACGAGGCCGGTGCCGGCCTTCGCCATGGCCTGGCCGAGCTGTCGCGCGGCCGCTTCAAAGACGAGGTCGGCACCTTGGCCGGAGCCGCAATACACGCAGATATTGCGGACGAGGCGGGAGCGGGCCTCGATGGCGATGTGCTTCGATGACATCGTCTGCTTGTCGCGCGCCGCCCATAGCGGGTCAAGCGTGGCTTAAAACCGAAGGCAGCGCGGGGTGTATTCCCGTTGCGCCGCCGCAAGTGGAAATCATATAGCGGATCATGGTAATGCGAGATCAAAAAGCCTAGAGGATGATCGCCGGATCGCCCTCGGGGCGTTTGAACGCTTCCGGTCCATTATGAGCTTTCGTCAGCAACCGAGTTGCATGTCGCGTCCTTTCTTAACTGCTTTGGCGGCTCAGGCCAAGGCTCCCGCAAAACCGGCGGCTGGCTCGGCCCTCCGCAAGCTCTGGCCCTACATCTGGCCGTCCGGGCGGCGTGACTTGACGCTGCGGATTTTCGCCTCCGTGGCGTTGCTGCTGGCCGCTAAGGTCATCACGATCGCCGTTCCCTATTCGTTCAAATGGGCCACCGACGCCATGAGCGATCCGGCGCGGGCTTCCCTTTCCGCGGTGATCGCGGGTCCGCTGGCCTTCACGCTTCTTTACGGCGGCCTGCGCATTTTGATGGCGCTCCTCACCCAGGCCCGCGATGCGGTCTTCGCCGATGTCGCGATGCACGCGGTGCGCCGTCTCGCGCGCGACGTGTTTTCGCATTTGCATTTTCTGTCGCTGCGCTTTCACCTCGAGCGCAAGACCGGCGGTCTCACCCGGATCCTCGAACGCGGCCGCAATTCAATCGAGACGATCGTGCGCACGACGATGCTCACGGCGGTTCCGACGATTGTCGAATTCGTTCTGATCCTGGCGGTTTTTCTCTATCAATTCGATTGGCGTTATGCCGCCGTGGTGAGCTTGATGATCCTCGCCTACATGGGCTTCACCGCCGCGGCGACCAACTGGCGGATCGCGATCCGGCGGGCGATGAACGAGAGCGATACCGACGCGAATACCAAGGCGATCGACAGCCTGCTCAACTTCGAGACGGTCAAATATTTCAATGCCGAGGAGCGCGAGAAGCAACGCTACGACAAATCCATCGCCTGCTACGAGCGCATGAGCATAAAGACCTTCACGTCGCTTGCCTGGCTCAACGCGGGACAGGCGGTCATTTTTACAAGTGGATTGACGGCCGCGATGGCGATGAGCATTGCCGGCATCGAGAGCGGCGCCAATACGGTTGGCGATTTCGTCCTCATCAATGCGATGATGATTCAGCTCTACCAGCCGTTGAACTTCATGGGCGTCGTCTATCGCGAGATCAGGCAATCGGCGATCGACATCGAGATGATGTTTGCCGTTCTCGCGCAGCATCCCGAGGTCGAGGACCGCCCGGGCGCGAAGCCTCTTGCGGCGACGAATGGCAGGCTTTCGTTCGAGCACGTGTCTTTTCATTACGACCCGCGCCGCGCAATTCTGAAGGACGTGAGTTTCGACGTGCCGGCCGGCAAGACCGTGGCGATTGTCGGTCCCTCGGGGGCCGGGAAATCCACGCTTTCGCGGCTGATATTCCGTTTCTACGAGCCCTCGGCCGGGCGGATCGCCATCGACGGTCAGGACATCGCGATGGTGACCCAAACCTCGCTGCGCGCGGCGATCGGGATGGTTCCGCAAGACACGGTGCTTTTTAACGACACGATCGCCTATAATATCCGCTACGGCCGCTTCGACGCGAGCGACGGCGAGGTCCGCGAGGCGGCGCGTCTGGCGCGGATCGACCATTTCATCGAACATATTCCGGGCGGTTACGAGGCGCAGGTCGGCGAACGCGGGCTAAAACTCTCGGGCGGTGAAAAGCAGCGCGTCGCAATCGCCCGAACCATTTTGAAGGCGCCGCCGATCCTCGTTCTCGACGAGGCAACCTCGGCGCTTGACTCCTTCACCGAAGGCGAGATTCAGGACGCGCTCGATCTCGTCGCCAAGGGCCGGACGACCCTCGTGATCGCGCATCGGCTCTCGACCATCGTCAATGCCGACGAGATCATCGTGCTCGACAGGGGCAGGATCGTGGAGCGCGGCGCGCATGCCTCGCTGCTGGCGCGAAACGGGATATACGCGGCGCTGTGGAAACGCCAGCACGAGGTGCGGCAGGCCGAGGAAACCTTGCGCCGCGCGGCAATCGAGGAAGGAGGCAGGCTCAGCATCAAGATCGAGCCGGATGGATCGCCGGAGGAGGGCGGCGAGCCGGAGGAGGAGCTGGACGAGGACCAGGTCATGCCCAGTCTTTGAGGTGCATGAGTTCATGCGCCGGGGCAAACCGCCGGCTGCCAATGTTGTAAAATAGTTGCGGAGTTGCGGGACTAGATCGCCCGGCGGCCACTTTGAAGGTGTCAAAGACCTGTTTAGTCCCACGTTGCGCTGGTGTAATGCACGCCACGCTCCAACGGGAGGGATTATGGGAGAAGTTTTACACGGATGCGCCCGCACGACAGAGGCTGTGCGTCGGGCAATCCAACATAGTCAAAAGAGCCTGAACGCGCTGGCCGGACAGCACGGGATCAACCCGAAGACTGTCGCCAAGTGGAAGAAACGCACTTTCGCCAACGATGCTCCGATGGGGCCGAAGGAGGTGCGCTCGACGGTTCTGACGAAGGAAGATGCCGCCGCCGCCGCCGCTTTCCGCAAGTACACGCTGCTGCCGCTGGATGATTGCCTGTATGCCCTACAGCCCAGCATCCCGCATCTGACACGTTCATCCCTGCATCGCTGCCTGCAACGGCATGGCATCAGCCGGCGGCCGGAGGCCGAAGGCGATAAAGCAAAGAAACAAAAGTTTGCCGCATCTCCGATTGGCTGCTTTCATGCCGGCATTGCCGAAGTGCAACCGGAAGACGGCAAGCTGGACCTGTTTGTGGCCGTCGATCGCGCCTCGAAGTTCGCCGATGCCGAGCTTCACCCCCGTGCCACCCGCACCATTGCCAAAGACGTTCTCGATAACCTGACCAAAGCCGTGCCGTCCAAAATCCATGCCGTCCTGACGGACAACGGCATTCAGTTCACCAAGCGCGAAGGCACGGAAGCCTATTGGGTCATTCCCTTTGATCGCTTGTGCGACGCTCTCGGCAGCGAGCACCGGCTGACCAAGATCAACCATCCTTGGACCAACGGTCAGGTCGAACGCATGAACCGGACAATCAAGGAAGCCACTGCGAGGTGTTACCATTATCAGTCACACGCCCAACTGAAACAACATCTGCACACGTTTCTGATGGCCTACACCTTCGCCAAGCGCCGCAAAACCCTCAAAGGCCTGACGCCCTATGAACACATCTGCAAAATGGGGACGAATGAACCAGAACGCTTTAATCTAAATCCGTTTCAGCACAACGCGGGACTAAACAAGGCCAGCCGCTGAGGACCGTCGTTCATTCCGCCGGCACCCAGGATCGCCCCTTCGACGAGCTCAGAAGGGGCGATCCTCGTCCTTGATAAAATCCGCAATCGTTTCCCCTGGCTCGAACTGGTCTGGGCGGACCATGGCTACAACGCGTGGCAAGTCGAAGCCGCCGTCGCCAAAGTTCCCGTGTTGCGCCTCGAAATCGTCAAGCGCAGTGACGATCTGAAAGGCTTTGCCGTCCTGCCGCGCCGCTGGGTCGTCGAGCGTATTTTCTCCTGGTTCGGCCGTAATCGTCGCCTCGCCAAGGATCATGAAAATCTCGCGGAGACCCTCTCCTCCTTCGTCACATTGGCCTGCGTCCAGATCGCGATCCGCCGACTCGCGCGATAGTTGTCTTTTGAGTCACGCTCTGAGCGGCTTTTCGTCTCAGGAAACGTTGCATTGGCACTTCAAAATAACGGTGACTAACTAAAGACAGCACGATGAGTACAAAGAAAAACGAAGCCATGAACAATGGTGAATAGAACAGCGCTTCATTAACGGATAAAGTCGCCACAACTGTAGCTACAGTCAGTTGCAGAGGAAAATGAAGAAGGTACGACGAATAAGAAATATCACCTATAAAGGACAATCGTTTACCAAATGTCACCAGTTTTGTTTCGATCAGCGCCAAAGACATAATGGTCATTGGGAACAATACAAAAGACGGCCAAGCAGATACCATTTTATGCGCGATCATTGGTAGATGCCCGCCGCCAAAGGCGAAATTAACATTAGGATTCACAACCACTATTGTCGTTAGCCATGCGATGGAAGCCGCAAAAGGCAACCAAAAAGAAACCTTCCACCTGTCGCCTGTGTCGATCAGCTTCTCATAAGCCATAAAAACCAAGCCGCCAATAAAAAAATCCCTTATGCCAAATGGAATAGTATCGTCAAGACCATATGCGGCGCTAATCCGATGTATCGAATCTCCAACGAAAATCACGAGCAGTAATGAGATGAAGGTTAGATTGAATTTTCGACAGAAAATGAAGAAGATCGCATACGCTAGAAGCTCGATAGATACCGACCATACCGGTCCATCGAACGAATAGCCTTTTTGAAGGCCCCATCCGGA
>JBATYB010000114.1:0-2482 GCA_049673825.1 Methylocella sp.
GACGGCCTCACCAGCCTCCTCGCCGATCGCCGGAAGAACACGCTCGTCATGGGACCAGGGCTCGGCGTGGGAGAAAAAACCAGGGCCATGGTGCGGGCCGCGCTCAGTGCCGACGGAGAATCTGGAGTGCTCCCCCGCGCGGTCCTCGACGCCGATGCGCTCACGAGTTTCGAAGACGATGCTTTCGGTCTCGCGCAAATGATCAGGCGGCGGAGCAAGGCGGTCGTGCTCACGCCGCACGATGGCGAATTCGCGCGCCTCTTCGGCCATGCTGGCCAAAATGACCGAAGCCAGTGGCTTGGTCTCGATATGCCGGAACAAGTCTTGCCGGCGCTTTTCGACGGTCTGCGTTCGACGTCAAAACTCGACCGCGCGCGTGCCGCGGCGGCGTTGAGCGGCGCGGTGGTGGTTTTGAAGGGCCCCGATACGGTAGTCGCGGACCCGGAGGGCTTGGCGACCATAGCCGAGGATTTGCCGCCATGGCTCGCCACGGCGGGCTCGGGCGATGTATTGGCCGGGATCGCGGGCGGCCTTCTTGCCCAATCCATGCCGCCCTTCGAGGCCGCCTCCGCCGCCGTTTGGCTGCATGGCGCCGCCGCCCGCCATTTTGGGCCGGGCCTCATCGCCGAGGACATTCCCGAAAATCTGCCGCCGGTTTTGCGCGCGCTTTTCGCCGATGGATTTTTGCAGGGCGATGGCGGCTGAGGGGCATCGGCGCCTGAATCTCAATGACAGCTTGAATGGCAGGGGCGGCATTCTTTTGGCGCTGAATAAATTTTCGTGTTCATGCCGGTTTCAATGAAGGAGCGTTAGGCTGAGCGGCGGCCGAATTCCGGCGCGCAAGGAGGCAAATAAAAAAGCCGCAACTTTCCCTTCAAGGTTTCGACAAACGCCCTGGTTTTCTTCGCGACGTGGGCGGGTCCACAATCGACGATCAAAAAAATTTCCCGCTTGGCGCCGGCAATCAATCGCGTCACAAACTCGATAAACACCATGGCGTTGATGCCGCCTTTTTGCTTGATCATGAACCGCATATGGCCGCGCGAGGAGATCGCCGAGATCAAGCTCATGGCGTGACGGGCGCCGGTGGTTTCAACAACGGGCGTTTCGCCTTTTTCACCCCAGGCGCGCCTGGCATGAATGTCGGAGCGAATCTGGGCCTCATCGCCGAAATAAATGTCAGCTCCTTGTTTTTTCGCTGTTATCTTGATTAAAGGGTATTCCTTTTTAAGCCATCGCCGCGCGCGGGCCTCGTCACGTTCCCGGGCCCGATGCAACGGCTTCTGACAAGTAATGCCGAGCTGAGCCAACAGCCGTCCCATGGACGCCGCGCTCAATGCCACATGGAACTTATCCTTGATCAGCTTCGCCACCATCGCGCGCGTCCACAGCGCAAACGCGAACTTCAGTTGCAAGGGGTTCTTCTCGGTCACCGTCTTGCAAACCCACTGCAATGCCCGGCCATCGAGTTTCGGGGGACGTCCGGGAATCGGCTTGGCTTTCAGGCCGCCCCAACCGCCCCGCCGGTATTGCGCCAGCCATCTGTAAATCGTGGTCCGGCCCACCCCAAAAATCCGCGCGACCACCTCGGGGCTTTCACCATCTTGCACACGCCTTACCGCACGTTCGCGCATAGTCTCCAGCGTCTTGTGATCAAGTTTCCGCGCGTCATCTTTTCTCATGCCCACATAAAATCATTCGCGACCCCCCACGTCAAGAAAAATGTGCGCTTATTTATGAACTGATTGGCATGCCGCGCAGAGAGCCGTCACGGGGCTCGCCATCGCACTTCTCGCGACGGCCGCGATATTTCCCGATGCGCCCTTCCTCCCCGGCTGGCACAATGCGTGCGCCGTCTGCGACGATCCCGTCAGAGGGTCCCAAGAATCTTCCTCAAGTCCGCTTTGAGCAACGCGGCCAGCTCAGGATCGGCAAGGGCGAAGGCCACATTGGCGGCGAGAAAGCCAATCTTCGCGCCGCAATCGTAGGTCTTGCCGTCGAAGCGCACGCCGTGAAATGGTTGGCTCCTGGCGAGCGCCATCATGCTGTCGGTGAGCTGAATTTCGCCGCCGGCGCCTTTCTCGCCTTTTTCGAGAAGGGGAAAAATTTCCGGACCGAGCACATAGCGGCCGGAGATGATGAGATTGGAGGGCGCCGTTCCTTGAGGCGGCTTTTCCACCATTCCGGTGATCTCGAACGTAGACCCAAAATCCTTGCCGATGGAGACGACCCCATAGTGATGAGTTTCCTCCGGCGGCACTTCCTCCACGGCGATAATATTGCCGCCATGTTTTTCGTAGGCCGCGATGCATTGGGCGAGACAGCGGCCCCCGGCCGCCGCCATGGTCAGCATATCGGGCAGCAGCACCGCGAAAGGCTCGTTGCCGACGATTTCGCGGGCGCACCAGACGGCGTGGCCGAGGCCGAGCGGAACCTGCTGCCGGGTGAAACTCGTCGCGCCGGGGGCCGGAAGCTCCGCAGT
>JBATYB010000115.1:0-4362 GCA_049673825.1 Methylocella sp.
CGCGGTGGTTCGGCCGCACGGGCCGGTTCGACGCGCCGGGGCGGTACCGGCTGGGCGCCGCGCTCGGCGCTCACCGGAGCCGGCTGAGAAACGTCGTAGCCGCGGCCGGAGCGAGTCACGATTTCGCTCAACGCCTCGAGCGCCTTGATCTGATCGGCGACGGCACGCCGCATGGCAGCCGCCTGCTGCGCCGTCTCCTGCGGCAAATCGGCGGCGCCGCGGCGCAAGACTTCGCGGGTCGCTTCGAGTTCGCGCTGGATCTCGCGCGCCATCTCGCGCAGCTCCGCCGCCGCGGATTGAAAACGCTCCGTGGTTTGCCCAAAAATGTCCGCGAGCTCCGCATTGGCCTGCTCGCAGGCAGCGCGCATCGCCGCCGCCGTGCTGTCGCGCTCCTGCTCTATATTGGCGCGAATGCCGGCGAATTGCCGGTCGATCATTCCGCCGGTGGATTGCGAGGATTCGGCCACGAAGGCGCCGATTTCGCGCGCGTGCGCCGCGGCTTTTTCAAACGAGTCCTCGATACGCTCCGCGAAGGAATGCATCAGGCCTTCCAAGTCCTCGCGGCGCACCTTGATGCTGTTGACAAGCGATTCGAGCGAGTCGCGCCGCGCCGTGAGCATTTGATCGAGGTCGCCTTGCTCGCGGGAGAGATCGCCCGCGGAACTTGCCAAGCTCTTTTTGTGGCGTGCGATCGTTTCGGCAAGGCTGCTTGCTTCGTCGAGCGCGGCCCGCGCGGACCGGTTGAGTTGATTGATCTCTCCGGCGACGCCGGTGAAGATGGAGCGGAAATTGTCCATGCGTTCGCTAAGCGAATGCTCCGCCGCCGCGAAATCGGTGCCGGTCGCGCTAATCGCCCTTTGCAATCCCGCGCTGCTGTTGACGAGACGATTGATCACCTCGGTCATCCCGGCCCGCAATTTTTCATTCGTATCGACGAGGGCTCCAATCGACGCGGCGGCGCCGGTTTCGATCGCCGCGCGCAGATCCGCCGTCGAGTGCTCGATCGCCGCCGTGAGCTCGTGTTGCTTCTCTCCGAGGTGCTGCACGATGGCGGTTCCACGGCCCTCGATCGTTTGGGTGACGTTTTCGCCGGCGTTCGTCATCTCCTGGGCAATCTGGTTGCCGCGAGCGGACAGAGTCTCGACCAGTTGGTCGCCGCGGGTCTCGAACAGCTCGCGCAAATCGCCCACACGGGCCGCCAATGCTCGCTGTAGTGCTTGACCGCGTTCCCCGAGCGCGCCTTCGAGTTCGCCAAGGCGGCCCGCCAAGGCCATGCTGATTTCATTGATCCGCTGGGCGAGGCCCTCGCCGATCTCCCCGGCGCGTCCGGCGAGTGTCGTGTCGAGATCCTCGACCGCCTGGGCAATGGTGGCGCGGATTTCCTCGGCGCGCCCCGCGAGCAATTGTCCAAGGTGACCTGCTTCCCGATCCAGCGCCGCGTTGATGTTGCCGGCATGAAGACCGAGCGTTTGATCAATCTCTCGCGTCCTGGACGCAAGAGTTTCGGCGACGGCGCGGCCCGTCGCGTCGAGGTCTCCGGAAACCGCGACAAGACGGCCGACGACGCGTTCCTCGAAGTGCGCGGCCCCGCCATCCAGCGTCTCGGCGATGGCGGCCGAGCGAGCGGTCATGGTCGTACTGATTTCCTGAGCCTTTTCATCGAGCGCGCGGATCACGTCGCCGCCGCCCTCGCCAAGCGCTCTCGCTATATCGAGGGCTCTGCCTGTCAAAGTCTCGCTGAGCATTTGCGCGCGTGAATCGAGTCCTCGATCGACGCGGGAGACGAGCTTCTCGAGCGCCTCGCCGACCTCCTCGGCCTTGACGGCAATGCGCGATTCGAAGGCTTCGATATGCGCCTCCAGCGCCGCGGCGGCCTCCTGCGCACGCAGGCCAAGCTTGTCGTTTAGGTCGCCCCCTTGCAAAGTGAGCGTGGTTTCGATCGAACCGAGGCGATCGGCGAGAGTCGCGGTAAACCGTTCGGCATGCTCGTCGATGCTGCTGGCGATCGCCCCGCCTTGTCCGATAACGGTTTCCTCGAACATCACGAGCCGGCCGGCGAGCGCTTCGTTGACCCGGTCGCCATGGGTCGCGATCGCGTTGATCGCCTCATTCGCGGTTTCCGCGAAGCGATCGTTGAGATCGTTGGCTTGATAGCCGATCGAAGTGATCGCCTGTTGCGCGGTCTGGTCGAAATTCTCGCGCAGCGCCCCCGCGTGATCCGCGAAGGCCGCGACGGCTCCATGCGCGGCCGCCGCCAAATGTTCGCTCATCTCATCCGCGTGACTCGTGAGGGCGCCAAACGTTTCGTCGAGCGTGGCGGCGAGCCGCTCATGCAAGCTTTCGGCGTGGTTTGCATAAGCCGCGGCGGAGTGCTGCGCGGCCGCCTCCAACCGCTCGCTTATTTGTTCGGAATATCCGGTCAAGGCCCCGAGCGTCTCGCCGACGGTCGCGGCCAGGCGCGATTGCACTGTTTCGGTATGGCTGGCAAGGACTGCCGCCGAATGGGTCGCTGCCGATTCCAGGCGAGTGCCAATCTCGCGGGCGTGGCTCGCAAGCGCGTCAAGGGTTTCGCCGACGGTCGCGTCCAGGCGGGCGTGGAGCGCTTCGGTCTGGTTCGTAAATGCCGTCGCTGAGCTTTGCGCGGTTGTCTCGAGCCGCTCGCTCATCGCGTCCGAATGGCGCGACAACGCCCCGAGCGTCTCGCCGACGGTCGCGTTCAGGCGGGCGTGAAGTGTTTCGGTATGGCTGGTGAGCGCGGCAACCGTGGTCTGCGCCGTCGATTCCAACCGTTCGCTCATCTGCTCGGAGTGATCCGTCAAGGCCGTAAAGGTTTCGTTTAGCGTCGCGGCGAGACGTTCGTTCAGCGTGCCCGTATGGCTGGTGAAAGCCCCGACCGTATCTCGCGCCGTGGACGCCAAATGCTCATGCAGTTGCTGGGAATGGCTCGTCAACGTGGCGAGGGTGTCCGCGACCGTCGCGGCGACCCGCTGGTGCAACGCTTCGGTATGGCTCGTCAGCGCGGCCGCCGTCGCGTCGGCGGTCGTGGCGAAGCGTCTATGAAGCTCGCTGCCATGCTGCTCGAAGTGAGTGTCAAGCCGTGCCTGGCTTTCATCAAAGAGCGTGGCAAGCGTCTGCGTCACGTGTTCGAATGAATGTCGCGCTTCGGCGGTGCGGTCCGCGATAAGGCCCGCGATGCGTTCGCTCATCCCGGCCAAATTATCGTGCAGGGCATTGCCTTGCACCGCGACGACATCATGCAAGCGATCGCTGGTCTCGGCCAAGCGCACCGCGAGATTTTCGCCGCGCGAAAAGATTGTGGCGGCAATCCGCGCGCCGGTGGCGTCGACCCGCTGCGCGAGGGCATCGCCGCGAATTTCTAAATCGGCGGCGAGAGTCTCCCTGGCGGTCTTAAACCTGTCGTCCATTTGCGCCAAGCGATCGGCAAGCGTCTGCGTGATGCCGTCGCTCGCTCCCGCGAGACTGGCCGTGGCATCTTGTCCAGTTTGGGTTAGCCGCTTGATGAGATCATTCCCAAGCGACGACAATTGATCGACGAGATCGTCCCGGCCGCGGCCGAGCGCCGTTTTGATTTCCTCGCCCTTGGAGTTAAGCGAGGCGGTGACACGGCCGGCGGCTTCTCCAACACTTTCCGCGAAACGCGAAGAGGCCCCAGCTAAATCGCGGGAAAGATTATCGTGCGCCAGGGCGATCGCACCCCGCACCCGGTCGGCATTGGTCAGAACGGATTCCCGCTCGGAGGCTAATTCGTCAACCAGGGAACGGACGCGGCGCTCATTGTCCGAGTAGGATCGTTCCAGGTTGGAGACTTCGGACCTGACCAGAGTTTCGAGCTCGCTCGCTCTTGCGAGCGCGCGTTCGATGCCGTCTCCCATCGAAGCGACCTCGCGGCGGATTGCTTGCGAAAGCGTGACCATTTGCCCGGCGGCGATGGTTTCGGGCTCAGCCAGGCGGACCGCGACTTCGGTCATCGAACGGGCGGCAAGCCGCATCTCCTGACCCCGGCGAAGCAGCGCCGCCGTCACCAAAAAGACGACGACGGGGCCCGCGATGGTCATTAGATAAAGTGTGGCTTGCGGCAAAAGAGACCCGGCCGGGAGATTGAAAAGGAGCGCGCGGTTGGCAATAAAGTAGCTGACCGTGAGGATAACCCATAAACCCGAGCAGGCCGCGACAAACACTGCTGAAACCCGGTTGGAACGACTCTGAAACGCGCGGAGAATCTCGCCGGCGGATTGGCGATCGTCGTTGGCCGGTTGCATCGACGGCGCGGCCCCGCCGGAGCGCTCCGGGGCTTGAATTTCCGCGCCTGGCCCGGCGGAGTTCGCGCGCGACGGACCGAAT
>JBATYB010000116.1:0-6346 GCA_049673825.1 Methylocella sp.
CAGCCGGTCATCGAGGGCACTGGCGAAGTGCCGACGCCCGGCACCGGCGCGCCGCTCAAGCCGGGCGAATTCATCCTCGGCTACCCGGACGAAGACGGGCCGCCCGCCAATTTGCCACGACCTGAAATTCTGTCCCGCAATGGCACCTACATGGCTTATCGCCGCCTGGAAGAGCATGTCGGCAAGTTCCGCGACTTCCTGCGCGAGCACGGCAAGACGCCCGAAGAACAGGAGCTGATTGCGGCAAAGCTGATGGGCCGCTGGCGCAGCGGCGCACCATTGGTGCTGACACCCGACAAGGACGATCCGGCGCTCGGTGCCGATCCGCAGCGCAACAACGACTTCAATTATAAGCAGATGGATCCGCATGGCTATGCGGTACCGCTCGGCTCGCACATGCGGCGAATGAATCCCCGCGACACGGCAGCGAACATGAACCGCCGCCGCATGATCCGCCGCGGCGCCACCTACGGTCCGCATTTGCCGGAGGGAGCGCCGGAGGACGGCGTGGAGCGCGGCATCGCTGCCTTCGTGATCTGCGCGAGCTTGATACGCCAATTCGAGTTCGCGCAAAACGTCTGGGCAAACGACCGGAACTTTCACGAGCTCGGCAACGAACGCGACCCGATCATTGGCGCTCAGGACGGCACGCTCGAATACAAAATCCCCCAACGCCCGATCCGCAAAAAAATCACCGGCTTGCCGGCCTTCACCACCGTGAGAGGCGGCGCCTACTTCTTCCTCCCTGGCATCAAGGCGCTTCGATACGTCGCGACATTGGATGATGTCCATTGAAGCGGGATAGATCTCTTCATCGTTGGGGTAGCCAAAGATGATTGACACCATCGTTATTGGCGCTGGACCGGCGGGCGTACTTGCCGCCCTGCGTGCTGCGGATCTGGGCGCGCGCACCATGCTGGTAACTCGCGCTGAGTTTGGCGGCATGGCCGCGAACGACGGACCAGTTCCGGTGCGGACCTTAGCCCATGCAGCCCGCCTGATTCGTGAAGCTCGACAGTTGGGTCAATACGGTATCGGCGTGGGCAAGCCGGTACTGGATTATCCCCGGCTGCTCGCGCGCGTGCGTGAGGTCGTCGGCGATGTGTGTGTGCATTCTTCCTTGCGCCGGCAGATCGACTCCCTGGGAGTGATAGTCCACGAGCACGCCGGCGTTGCGCGCTTCGCCGACCAGCACACCGTCGAGACCGAAGACGGCCTACAGCTTCAGGCTGAAAAGATCATCATTTGCACCGGCGGTGTGAGCCGGCGGCTCTCAGTTCCCGGCTTCGAATTGGCGAGTATACATAGCGACGCCTGGGATTTGACCTCCGTCCCTTCGTCGATTCTGGTCATTGGCGCCGGAGCAACGGGGGTGCAGATCGCCTCGATTTTCAACGCTTTTGGCTCACGAATCCAAATCTTCGAGACTGGCCCACGCATCCTGCCGAGTGAGGATGAAGATGTATCGGCAGCGGTTGCGACGGCGTTCCGGGAGTCGGGCATCGTGGTGCATGAGAACTTCGGCGCCATCGAGTCTTTCGAGAAGACCCCGACGGGGGTGCGAATGATCTTCTCCAGGAGCGGCAACCGGGAGAGCGCCGAGGCGACACTAGCGGTCCTGGCGGTAGGCTGGGTCGCCGATACTGCCGGGCTGAGGCTCGCTGCGGCGGGCGTAGAGACCGATCATCGGGGGTTCGTGCAGGTTGATGAGTATCTGCGGACTTCCACGCCCCATATCTTCGCCGCCGGGGACATTACCGGTCGCCAGATGCTGGTCCCTCAGGCAATACAGGAGGGCTTCGTGGCCGCTACTAACGCCGTGCGCGGCCCGACTATGAAGATTGGGGACCCGGCGTGTCCTATCGGCAGCTTCACGGACCCGGAGTATGCCCAGGTTGGTCTCACTGAAGCAAAGGCCCGTGAAAACCACGATGTCGTGACCACGATTGTACGCTTCGACTCGACCACGCGCACAATCATTGACGGGCGCACGATGGGCTTTTGCAAATTGATCGTCGACCGCACGACCTGCAGAATATTGGGCTGCCACGTTGTTGGTGAGCGGGCAGTGGAGATCACTCAGTTGGCGGCGATAGCCATCGCCGCCGGGATGCGGGTGAACGACTTGGCTCATATTCCGCTCTCGTTTCCTACCTATGCAGGAATATTGGCTCGCGTGGCGGCCAGCGCGACACGCGAGCTGAATCTGAAAGTGAGTTGCCAAGCACACCAAGCAGAGAGCACCTGGCATCAACTCTGAGGGAACGAAAGGGATAAGGGAACAGCCATGAACACTCTAGCGCCGGCACGCACCTACAACCAAAACCACATCGCTCGCAAATTCACGGCGGGCAAACGCCGCCTGAGCATCTACTGGACGTGGAGCTACCCGTGGGAAGCCCAGCGCGATCCCGCGGCAATGGAGAACCGCTTCTCCACGATGACCGAGGTCCGCACCGTGGTGTGGCCGGCCTACGAGACGCCGGAGTGGAGCGCCGCGCAATTCCTCCAGGGGATCGCCGGTACGTTGGAGCTTTTTCACCGCTCCACGCTCAGCTTCCAGCAAATAGCTGGTGAAGCCACCGGCCACCCAGTCGCGGTCTTCCAGCGCATCGACCAGGCCGGCTACAAACTGCCGATTGACGAACGGATTCTAGCCGACGCCGATACCCTCCTGGTTTTCGGATTGGACCACCTTCTTTCCGAACAGGAAGCCACGCCAGAGGAAATCGCCGCCATTCGCGAGTGGCTCAAGCGCGAAGGCACCTGCCTGCTGCTCGCGCCGCATCACGATGTCGGCTTCACCAGCGACTTGAAGCAGCGGCAGATGGAATACCTCCATCACGGCGACGCGCTCGTGCCGCGCCAGCAGCGCTTCGGGCAATACACCCGCTCGCTGATGAAGGCCCTCGACGTCCCGGTGCATAACCTCTGGGGTCTCCGGCCAGCGGTCGTCAAAGGCACGAACGAGATCGCGCCGCTTACGGCTTTCCGGGACATTGACAAGCTGGGCCTGCTCAACAACGTCCCGACGCTGAATTTCCATCCACACCTGCCACACTATGAGCTTACGCCTAAGGACACCAAGTCGGTGCATCTGCTCGCGCGCCAGCCCATTGATCTTGATCGTCCACACCCTTTCACCGCGGCTGGCAATACGGAGTTCAATTGTCTGCTCTGGATGCCGCCAAGCAAGCAGCGCGCTGGAGACATCGTGCTCGTGGACTTAACCAATTTCACCACGCTCTTCGGAGGCATGGAGAGTCTGCAAAACTTCTGGCGGAATCTCGCCCTGATGAGATGAGTATCGGCGCCGTCCTCATCGACTTCGTATCACTCCTTTCGGCGCGAATGTTGCGCATAAGCCGAAGAAATGCGAAGGAAAGCGATGGTTTCGCGTATCCGGAAGGTGCCTTCCTTCGATCTGGCCGTCTTCGGCGGCACCGGCGATCTCGCCCACCGCAAGCTCTTTCCCGCGCTATTTCACCGTTTTCTCGATGCGCAGCTCTCGCAGCCGACCAGGATCATTGGCGTGTCGCGGCGGCCCTTGGATGATGCCGCCTACCGGGTCGCGATCGCCCATGCGCTGAAGGAGTTCGCCGCCGCCGCCGCGCGCGACGAAGCGATCAAGAGCTTCCTCGAATTGATCCATTATGCCTGTCTCGACATTGACTCGGAGGCGGGGTGGGATCTCCTCGGCAATGAGCTCGATGACGATCCCTCGCGCGTGCGCGCGTTCTACCTCGCGACAGATCCGGATCATTTCGGGCCGATCGCCCAGCGACTCGCCGCGCATTCGCTCATCACCCCGGCCTCGCGCATTATCGTCGAGAAGCCGATCGGCAGGGACGGCGCCTCCGCCGCGTTCATCAACGATGCGATTGGCGCGGTGTTTCCGGAGAAGCGGATTTTCCGCATCGATCATTATCTCGGAAAGGAGACGGTGCAAAATCTGATGGCGCTGCGATTCGCCAATGCGCTGTTCGAGCCGTTGTGGAATTCAGCCCATATCGATCATGTCGAGATCACCGTCGCCGAATCGATCGGCGTCGAGGGCCGCGCTTCTTACTATGAAAACGCGGGCGCGCTGCGCGACATGGTGCAGAATCATTTGCTGCAATTGTTGTGTCTTGTCGCCATGGAACCGCCCGCCTCCTTGGACGCGGATTCGGTGCGCGACGAAAAACTCAAGGTTTTGAAGTCGCTGGTGCCGATCGACTCCAGCAATGCCGCGGCGCTGACCGTGCGCGGACAGTATCGCGCGGGCGCCGGCGAGGGAGGCGCGGTGCCGGGCTATGCCGAGGAGGTCGGCGACGCGCACACCAAAACCGAAACCTTCGTGGCGCTCAAGGTAGAGATCGCGAATTGGCGTTGGGCTGGCACGCCCCTTTATTTGCGCACGGGCAAACGCCTGCCGCAAAGGGTTTCGGAAGTCATTGTCGCCTTTCGCGAGGTTCCCCATTCGATTTTCACGGTCGAGTCGGGAAAGATTTCCCAAACAAGGCTAGCCATAAGGCTGCAACCCGATGAAGGCATCAAGCTCTGGCTGATGCTGAAGGAGCCGGGCGCCGGAGGGATGCGGCTGCAACATGTGCCGCTCGACATGAGCTTCGCGAAGACATTCAGCATCTACGCGCCGGAGGCCTACGAGCGGCTGCTGATGGACGTCATACGCGGCAACGCGACCTTGTTCATGCGCCGCGACGAGGTCGAGGCGGCGTGGCGCTGGATCGATCCGATCCGCGACGCCTGGAACCAAATGGATGAGCCGCCGCGGCCCTATCTTGCCGGCACTTGGGGGCCGGCCGCCGCGATCGCCCTGGTCGAGCGCGATGGACGCAGCTGGAGCGAAGAAACCGATTGACCCGATGCGGGCGGCGTCGCGCCGATAACCCGAAGGTACCGGCCTTCCATCTCATCGATCCTCCCCCAGCGGCGGACTCGGCCGTCCGCCCGGAAGCATTCCCGTTCCGGGGCTGCGATAATGCGCGCAATCCATCCGTCGTCCCCTTGATTGTCGCACGGTTTGGACGAGAGCGAATAGCTTGAAAGTACCTTGTTGCTCTCGGGGCGCGAGATTCCTGCGGCGGTGAAGAGATGCGAGTTTGAGCGTCACACCAGTGGGCTGTTTCGACCCAACGCTTTGGACCAAGTCACTTCTTTTGAGAGACAAATGATGGACAACGTTAGATCGTATCCATCACAACGTTGTTTTCTGTTTTAAAATGAGACGAAAATATGTTTTAAACATAGCCTTTACAAGTCATCCCTCCCGCGTTTATTGTAAAGGTAGCGGTGCTCTTCGTGCGCTCGCACGGGAGGATCGCCAAATCGAAGTTTGTCGTAACTCATGGAGGGAATCATGAAACCGGCACGGATACCATCCGCCATTCTTTGGTTGAGCTTGCTACTTTCGGCAGCTTCGACCCCGGCTTGGGCGGATAATATCAAAATTTTCACTGTGACACTCGACCCCACTTTTAAAATCTTGACGATAAACGGCCAAGGTTTTGCCTCAGGCGAGCATGTCTTTCTAGGTACAACCGATATCACCAACCTTAACCTTTGCAATCTAGGATCTAGCACGAAGATTATCTGCACGTTCCCGAGTCCGATAGCGACCGGGGAATATCAGCTGGGTGTCACGCAAAATGCCAACAATCAGGGCGGTTTCAACGATTATTTTGATCTGACCGTCGGCGCGGTAGGTCCCGCAGGTCCAACAGGCCCAACAGGCCCAACAGGCCCAAGAGGTCCCATCGGCCCCATCGGCCCCATCGGCCCCATCGGCCCCATCGGCCCGATAGGCCCAACAGGCCCCACAGGCCCGCAAGGCCCCGCCGGGACCAACGTAGCAGCTGGCCAGAGCTGTGCGCCGGGCTTCGTTTCGGGCTTCGACGCCGGCGGCAACGTCGTGTGCCGGTGCATAACCACATCGTTTACGGCATCAGAAACCGCGGTCTCGAATGGCGCTATAATTCCCGTCCAAGTGTGGCCGGGGGCTTCGCCGCAGACCTTGGGCTCCGGCGTTTGCACTGTCACCTTCAACGTGCCGGCTGGCCGGGTTGACGGCGCCCCGGACGGAACCGGCTGGAGCATCGCATCGACAGGCACCGGTTTTTCGAGCTGCACCCAGAGCGTGCAGCTGCCGAATTGTACAGCCCCCGCGGCTATTGCCCGCGTCGACGGTGGAAACTACCCGGCGTGTTCGAGCGGCGCCCTCAATCTGTTTACGGGCGCCTTTTCAACAGACAACGACGTAATCACCTGCAACCCATAGCAGCTGTGGGCTGTGGCCCAGCAAGTAGGGCCGGCGCTTACCGCCGGCGCTTTCCCCCGATTTGCA
>JBATYB010000117.1:0-13729 GCA_049673825.1 Methylocella sp.
CCTTGAGGCAGAGCTCGCAAGGCGCATAGCCGAGCGCCTCGAAGAGAAAAGCACCGGCGATGGACGCGACCGCGATCGCCAGAATCGCGAGAGCAATGCCAAAGGGATCCCTGATGCGCATCGCGGCGGTCACATCAGGCGAGCGGCGATCCAAAAGCCCGCCACGACGGCAACCGCAAGGATTGCCAAAAACCAGCCGAAATATTTGTCGAGCAAGGCCTTTATTGGTTCGCCATAGCGCTTCAGAAGCACCGCGATGAAGAAAAAGCGCGCGCCGCGTGTTAAGAAAGACAACAGAACGAAGAGCGGCAGACTGTAGGCCAGAAGCCCGCTCGTGATCGTCACGATCTTGAACGGAATTGGCGTGAAACCTTTTAGGAGAATGACCGCCCATCCCCACTGCGCATAGAGCGCGCGTATTTCATCGACGCGCGCGCCGTAGCCGTAAAGATTGATCAGCCATCTTCCAACCGTTTCGTAAAGAAGCGCGCCGATCGCATAGCCGAGCAGGGCGCCCGCGACCGATCCACAAGTGCAGATCAGCGCATAGACCCATGCGCGCATCGGCTTGGCGAGCGACATCGGGATCAAGATCGTATCCGGCGGCAACGGGAAAAACGAGCTTTCCGCGAAGGCGATCACGCCGAGCGCCCAAGGCGCGTGCTGGCTCTCGGCCAAGCTCAGCGTCCAACGATAAAGCCTTTGGAACATGGTTGATCGTTTGCCAGGAAGGGCCGCACCTCGATATCGAACGCGGCGGAAGAGGGAAGACGCATCCCTTGCCGATATCCCGATGGAGCGCCGTTCAAATTGGTAAGTCCATAAGGGGCGGCGCGCAAGACCGGCGCATTTACTGTGTCCCCGCCCCCGGTAGGGCTGGATCAAGAACCTGTGCTAAGACGTTTTCGGTATTCGTTTGCCACCGCCCCGCAAAGTGCCTTATGGAAACGCTGGCATGCGCCGTCGCTGGATCGGAACCATAGTGACGTTGAACCTTTGCGCCTCCGCGATTTCCGCCGACCCTGCCCTCCGGCGGACCGGCGCGCCCTGGCCCGACACGGCGCTCGCGAGGGTGGAGATTTTGGCTCTCATCGAAACCTTAAACGGCCAACTCCTGTGCGCCACCTGTACCGCGACCGATGTTCTCACCAAATGGTGCGCCGATCACAAGCTGGCGACTGAACCCGTGGTCCACGCAAGGAAGATCACTGGGACGGAGAAGCCTGTCTCGCCTGAGCAGCGGCAAAGACTTCAAATCGGCCCCGAAGAGGCGGTCACCTACCGGCATGTCGAGCTTACGTGCGGTGGCCACGTCCTAGCCGAAGCTGACAATTGGTATTTGTCGAAGCGTGTCGGAGACGAAATCAACCGTGTGCTGACAACGACCGATACACCTTTTGGCCGGGCGGTGGGGAGCTTGCATCCGGTCCGGAAGAATTTATCGGTCGAAATGCTATGGAAACCACTTCCCGACGGATGGGAACTGGTGCCGCCTCCAGCTGACAGACCAGGGGAGGCATTGGCGATGCCCTGGCGGCTTTTCCAGCATCGCGCCGTCATTTACAATGACAAGCAGGAGCCCTTCTCAGAGGTCAGGGAAGTTTTCACGCGCGAAGTGCTGGCTTTTGGACCGCCATGAAAGGAGCCGCGTTGACCGCCGCGCAGCCTGCTGTGCGGGCTCTCTCCAACTTGCTGCGGAATGCCGCCGTGGACCGGGCATTGCCGCTGTTGCGCGGCCTCGCGCGGGCCGCCGCCGACACCGTGTTCCCCCCCGCGTGCCTCAATTGCCGCCAATCCACCGGTGCCATGGGCTCGCTCTGTGCCGCCTGTTGGGCGCAGGTTCGGTTTATCGAGCGGCCCTTTTGCGAGCGTTTGGGCACGCCCTTCGCCATCGATCTCGGCAGCGAGGGGCTTCTGTCGCCCGAGGCGGTCGCCAATCCTCCGGTCTTTGCCCGCGCCCGGGCGGTTGCGCATTTCGAGGATGGGCCGGTGCGGCAATTGGTGCATCGGCTGAAATACAGCGACCGGATGGAACTGGCCAAACCGCTCGGGGCTTGGATGGCCCGCGCCGGCAACGAACTGCTTGTCGAGGCCGATCTCCTCGTGCCGGTCCCTTTGCATCGCCGCAGGCTTGCCGCCCGCCGGTTCAATCAGGCCAATTCCTTGGCGCAGACGATCTCCGCCCGATGCGGCGTCCCGGTTGATCCTTTCGTCCTCGCGCGGGTCAAGGCGACGCCGTCCCAGGTCGGGCTTTCGCGCTCGCAGCGGGCTCTCAATATGCAAGGCGCATTTCGCGTGACCGAAGGGATGGGAGCAAAGGTCGAGGGCCGCGCGATTGTCCTTATCGACGATGTCATGACCTCGGGCGCGACCGTCAATGCCGCATCGCGCGCGCTTTTGCGCGGCGGCGCCAAGCGCGTCGATGTCTTGGTTTTCGCCAGGGCGGTGTGAGTTCGTGTCGAACTGGGTAAGAATTTCCCGGATCGGGCTGGAACACGCGTAGCGATGATCGAAGCCGGCCGCCGCTTACCGTGCGATAACGGTGCGCGAAATGGCCATGCCCAAGCCCTTTCCGAATCTCTCGCCTTCAGATGGACGCAGGCAGCGGCGGCTTTGGCGACCGGCTCTTGAAAAGGGCCAATTCGACAACAGAAGCAACCAGATGCTGCGCGAGATTGTAGAAAATAATGGGCAACAGGACTTGCGGGTGATCCGCCAACGCGACGGATGCCAAAACGAGTCCAGCACCGTTATTGTTCATACCTAAGCCAAATATCAGTGAAACTGCCTCGCTATTGCTGACCCGAGAGAATCTAGCCAGTAAATAGCCGGACGAAAATGCACTGATACAAAGAGCCATGACGATAGTCAGCGTTACTGCGAGAAAGTCCATGTCGGGTTGCGATACCACGTTTGGCAGTGTCAGCGAAGCGTTAGAATAATTCAGCAACAATAATATACAATAATTTATTATTTTCAAATAGGGCATTACTCTCGTGACGAGAATTTCTCCGGCCAGCATTTGCGCCAATATCCCCAGCAAAGTAGGCAAAATCACCCATATACCAAGAAAACTCGCGACCTCGCCTGATGCGAGTTCGTGCAAATCCTCCGAATAATCGCCGGTGGTCACGAAACCTGCCATATGAAGAACGAACGGGGTCGATAAAGGGCTGAGTGTTGTGGTGCTCAATACTAGCCCGAGGCTCAATGCGAGGCTTCCGTTGGCGTTTTGCGACCACGCCGTCGATGCTCCAGCGATCGGCATCGCGGCGACCAAAGCAAGACCGACCAGTATCTGCTGGACTTCTTCCGGGTCATGCCAAATACGCATCAAGAAGCTGACCGCAACGATGAAGGCCAACGGAATCATTAAATTGCAAGATACGCCGCCAAGCAATACGAATGGCTTTTGGAGCAGACGAGTCAGTTCTTCCGTTTTTACTCCCAATCCGGCATTGAACAATAGCGCCGCCAACATTAAAAGAGGCAGCGAAAAAACTAGTTTGCTTTGAAGAATACCGGCTCCACCAAAGCTAACGTTACGGATCCAAAGTCCGAACCCAGGCGTCACGGCGGCAACAATATATGACGAGACTATCATCCAGATAAAATGACGGTGAATGAAGCGCAAGATAATCGCAGTTGGATTTTCTGATGATTTCAAGTGGCACCAGTTTTAGCCCTGCAATCGAATCTGACACTTGCGGCCTGCCACTCACTTTGCGTCCAGCGGTGATTTTCTCATCCGATTCTGGATCGCGACCGGCGCCGCTTCGATTGCAAGGGCGGTTTCGAAGCGCGCGCCGTTTAGTCTGCCCGAACTCGATCCCGGGTCGCCACCGATTCCGCGCGCCAACTCCCGCTTGACTCATTCATAACCGGCAAGTTATTGGTTTGCATGCCCACCGCGCCCGACGCCCTCTTCAAGACCCTTGCCGATCCGACGCGACGGGCCATCTTCGAGCGGCTGTGTCGCGACGGAGACCAGACGGTCGGGGCCCTGACGGCTCGGGCCGGGGTCTCGCAACCGGCCGTCTCAAAGCATCTCGGGGTCCTAAAGCAGGCCGGGCTGGTGCGCGACCGCCACGAAGGTCGCCAGACGCACTATAGCGCCCAGCTCGGCGCCTTGGCACCCCTGATCGACTGGACAAGCCAAATGGCCGGCTTCTGGCAAAGCCGGTTCGACCAACTCGAAGATCTACTCAAAAGGATGGACCAGTGACCAATACTGCGACCGAAACGCTCTCCGTCGTTGTCGAACGTGAGATACCTTATCCGGCGGAAAAGATCTGGCGCGCGCTCACGCAACCACACCTGATCGAGGAGTGGCTCATGAAGAACGACTTCAAGCCTGTCGTGGACCACCGTTTCAATCTTCGCGCAGACTGGGGTGTTGTCGACTGTCAGGTCCTGGCAGTCGAGCCGAACAAAACGCTGTCTTACACGTGGGCGGCCTATGATCTCAAGAGTGTCGTCACTTGGACTCTCACCCCTACGAGCACGGGGACCCACCTGCGCATGGAGCAGTCGGGCTTCCGGCCGGATCAGCAGCAGTACTACCAGGGCGCCAAGGGCGGGTGGCAGAAGTTCTTTGCGGCCCTGGAGCAGGTGGCCGCAAGGCTGGACTGACACCGCAGTTTGGCACCTCCCCCGCATTCTCTCGTCGCGTTCCGTCGTCGCAGCGACGAACGAAACACGTCCGATGTGACAAGGCATTGCCGGTATTAGGGCGGAAGCATATGAACGCCTTCCTTTCTCCAATCGAAAAGCCCCAGGGGCTGATCATGAAGCTGGCGTATGCAATGGCACGCCGGCAATTCGGCAAAGTGCTTACGCCGCTAAAAGTGCTTTCCGCGCGGCCGCCGCCCTCATTCGGCATGTTCTATTCTAAGATCGGCAAGCTGGATAAAAAGCTGCTGTTGCCGCCGGAGACCGCCCTGCTTATCCGTGAACAGGTGGCGCGCATCAACATGTGTCTTTTCTGCATCGATATCGGCCGATGGGCCACGATCAAAGCCTCGATGAGCGAAGCCAAATTCGATGCGCTGGAGCAATACGCGACGAGCCCTCTTTTTACCGATGCGGAACGCGCGGCACTGGACTATGTGACGGAGCTGACCAAAGACAAAAAGGTTAACCCAGACACTTTTGCTCGCATGTCCGGCCATTATTCCGAACGTGCGATCTGCGAGATCGTCTGGCTCGTTGCCAGCGAACATCTTTACAATGTGACCAATATAGGTCTGAACATCCATTCGGATATGCTCTGCGACATCAGCCGGAAGAAGAAGTAGAGTCGCCGCGCGCGTATCGCTGGATACGCCACGGACGATTCGGACCAGATAGCCGGGCGGTTCGGCGAATCGAGGGTGGTTCCTCGGTTTGCATTTTCTGGCTGGCTTGCTCACCATGTGCGTCCTATGTTTCCACTGAATTTGCGGACGATTAATCATGAACCACCAATACGAAGCTGCACTCGACCCTGAACAGCTTGCCCGGTTGTTCGTCGCAAGAGCCAAACAGGGCGATGTTGACGGGATCGTCGCGCTCTACGAGCCGGATGCTGTTCTCGCTTGTCCAGACGGCTCGATAGCAAAAGGGTCAGCAGAAATCCGCGAGTTTTATGCTCAACTGCTGGCGGATCGCCCTCAGTTTGCACCAGGTGAGCAACAACGCGCACTGCGTCATGGCGATTTGGCGCTCATCTCGTCTCGGCTGAGAAATGGCGCAATCACGGCTGAGATCGCCCGAAAACAAGCCAATGGCAGATGGTTGTGGATCATCGACCAGCCGTCAATAGCCCCATAGGTTGGCCTCCTGCAGGATTGCGTTCAATGCCTATCGGACTGCGCGTCGGGTAGAGCGACGTCCGGCCTGATTCGTAGAATCGAACACTGAACTTCAACCTGGGGCAGTAGCGGATTGGGAGACGAATGTGGCGAGTTTCGAGGTGAAGGCCATCGGGAGGGTTGAGTCTCCCCTCACCGATCTCGAGTCGGCCCCCCGGCAAGGCGACGAAGGCGCACCCGAGGCCTGGCTGGTCTTCGAGCCGGAGATGCTTGAGGGTCTGCGTAGCATCCGGCCCGGCGATGAGGTCATCGTCATCACTTGGCTCGATCGCGCTCGGCGCGATGTCTTGAGCGTGCACCCGCGAGGGGACACCTCCCGGGCGCAGGAGGGCGTCTTCAGCACGCGCTCTCCTCACCGCCCGAATCCCATCGGTCTGCACCGGGTGGAGGTCACCGCCATCGACGGTGGACGAGTCCAGGTGCGCAATCTCGAGGTGCTGGATGGAACGCCGATCATCGACGTCAAGCCGATACTCAGCGGAGACATCAGCCAACGTTGAGCGCCGGACTGGAGGGTCCGTTCACCGGCGAGAAGTCCTCGGAACCGCGAGTTCTTTTTGCCATGATCGCTTCAATCGGACTCGCGCAAGGTTTCAAGCCGCGTTGGTCTTGAGGTCCGGCGCCACCTTAAAGCTCGCCTCGGTTTTCGCCTTGATTTCGTCGAGTGTAACGCCGTCGGCGAGCTCAATGAGGGTCATGCCCGTGCCTCCCGCCTTGTCGACCGAAAAAACCGCGAGGTCGGTGATCACGAGGTCGATGACCGCCGTGCCGGTCAGCGGCAAAGTGCAACGATGGAGGAGCTTTGGTCGTCCCTTCGCCGTGTGTTCCATGACCGCCACGACGCGTTTGACGCCGGCGACGAGGTCCATCGCCCCGCCCATGCCTTTTACCATCTTGCCGGGGATCATCCAATTGGCGAGATCGCCGCATTCGGTGACTTCCATCGCGCCGAGGATCGCAAGATCGATATGACCGCCTCGAATCATGCCGAAACTATCGGCGGAAGAGAAATAGCTTGTGGTCGAGAGCTCGGTGACCGTCTGCTTGCCGGCATTGATGAGGTCGGCGTCTTCCTCCCCCTCGAAGGGAAACGGTCCCATGCCGAGCATGCCGTTCTCGCTCTGCAATTGCACGTTCATGCCGGGCGGGATGAAATTCGACACGAGCGTTGGAATGCCGATCCCGAGATTGACATAAAATCCATCGCGCAATTCCTTGGCCGCGCGCGCCGCCATCCGGTCCCTGGTCCAGGCCATCGCGAGTGTCTCCTTAAGTGGCGTTGCGCGGGCGGGTTGTCCGCTTTTCGATCGGTTTGGCGGCGTTCGGCGCATGCACGATGCGCTGGACGAAAATGCCCGGCGTGTGGATCGCGTCGGGATCGATTTCTCCCGCCGCGGCGAGATGCTCGACCTCCGCGACCGTCACCTTCCCGGCGGCGGCCATCATCGGATTGAAGTTGCGCGCCGTCTTGCGATAGGCAAGATTGCCTTCAGTGTCGCCCTTATAGGCGTGGACGATCGAGACATCGGCGGCGAGCCCGCGCTCCATGACATAGGCCGCGCCGTCGAAGTCGCGCAGCTCCTTCCCGTCGGCAATGATTGTCCCCACGCCCGTTTTTGTGAAAAACGCCGGGATGCCCGCGCCGCCCGCCCGGATTCGCTCGGCAAGCGTGCCTTGCGGGTTGAATTCGAGCTCGAGCTCGCCGGAAAGAAACTGCCGCTCGAAAAGCTTGTTCTCGCCGACATAAGACGAGATCATTTTTTTGATCTGGCGTGTCTCGAGGAGGAGCCCCAGGCCCGCGCCATCGACGCCCGCGTTGTTCGAGATCACGGTCAAGTCCTTGACCCCGAGATCGCGAATGGCCGCGATCAGGATTTGCGGGATGCCGCAAAGACCAAATCCCCCGGCCATGACGGTCATGCCGTCCTTGAGAATGCCGGCCAGGGCCGAGCGTGCGTCGGGAAAAATCTTGTTCATGCGGAATCCTCGGCCGCGGGCATTCGGTTTTCTCGCACGGCGTCCGGCTTGCCGCGGCACGCCTCCGGCGGCACATGTTCGATAAACGCGCGTGGTCTGGAGCCGGAAGTGTTTATACGCCACGCAATGATTTTGCCAGAGCCGTAAACGGCGAGTCTTCCCGGCCTTCCGGCTACATTATGGCGGTCGCCGAAACGGCGGGGCCTATGCGGCCGGCTTGGAGGCGGTCAGGTGCCGGGAAAGTCTTGAAATAGCCACGAACGTCTTCCCGGATGAACCGCGTGCAGGATTGCCTCGAGAAAATGATCCACCGCATAAGCCCACCCCCCTGTTCTCTTGAAAAAAGAGAAATTTAAGCCATGAAGCGCATTGTCATCGTATCAGCATTTCTGCCGGCCATCGGCTGCGCTTTCCTTCTCGGCGGGTGCGCGCCGCTGCCTCTCGCGCTCATCGATCAGCATGGCGAGATCTATCGAGGGACCATAACTCCGGCGGCCGGCTTCGGCGGCAGCAACTGGAGAATTAGCATGTCAAATGGAAAAACCACATGCTCCAACGATCAGACACACGACGATGTCCTTCGTTGCTCCGATGGCAGAACTGGAATTGTGACCTACACGTACTGTGGCAAGGACAACGGTATTTGCGGCGGCGGGAAGGTGCGCTTCTCGGATGGGACCGAGGGCGATTTCACTATCGGCGGCGCGGCTAACCAAATTTAGTCCCTTGCTTCCAGGGTGCCGGCCGTCAAGCGCCGCTCCCGGCGCGAAGTCACCGGCCCGCTTGTTATCGCCAAAAAAGGAAATCTAAGCGATGAAGCGCAGTGTCGCCGTTTCAGCATGTCTTCCGGCCATCGGCTGCGCTTTCTTTCTCGGCGGGTGCGCGATTTCGCAGCCTCAGCCTGTCGCGCTCATCGGTCAGCATGGCGAGATCCTGCGAGGGACGAACACGTGGTCTCCGGGCTTCGGCGGCGGTATTCGCATGACAAATGGGAAAACGACGTGCTCAGGTTCTTGGGAGTTCCCTCGGGACGTCAAAAACGAAGGCACGGTGATTTTTCCCCTAATTTGCTCGGACGGCAGAACCGGAATAGCAACCGCCTCGTTTGGCGTTCTCGGTCGTAGTGGCGGCGGGAAGGTGCGCTTCTCGGACGGGACCGAGGCTGATTTCATCATCGGCGAAGGGGCTAGAGGGATATAATCCCTACTTCTAGGCTGCCGGCCGTCAAGCGCTGCTCTTGGCGCCGTGTGGCTCATCGCGAGGCGGCCCGGCTAACGTCCGAAACTTACATGCCGTGTGGGCTTTGCGCCGGCGCCGCGTCCTCCTTGGGCGCCGTGTCGTCCTGTTCGACCATGAAGTGGATCGGAACGCTGTGCAACTTCTCGAACACCAGCGTGCCGTCAACCGTCGTATCCTCGGTCAAGGCCTTGGTGATCTTGCCGAACTTGAACTGATACGTGGCCGGGCTCAGTTCGATGCTGCCATGCGGCTTAATGAGCAGCCCGTGCTCGACGATCCTCGAGCTGAATTTGCCGTCTTTTTCGATAATTTGATAAAGGACCCCGGTGCCGGCTCCGTCCACGGTCGCGCCGAGGAGAGTCTCCGGTTCGTCGCCGTCGTTTTCGATCTCGATGATGCAGGCGTAGGTGCTGGGAGCGCCCGCCGCCGCCGCGCGAATCCAGGGATGCCCGATTTTTAAATCGCCGGCGGTCTCCTGATGTGCCGATCCCGGAGAGGCAAGCCCGATCGCGAGCGCGGCCGCCAAAGCAATGGCGGAAATCGAAACCTTCATAAGCACGTCCTCCAGCTTTATCGATCCGGCATAATTTGATTATTGCGGCGGCACTAAGCACGAAATGGCCTCGCCCGGCAACAATTAGGCGTCCTCGGGAGTCCCCGCGGCACGATCAATTCGTGTTGATCGCCGAGGCGCCCGCGACGCCGGGTGTTCTCCGGTCAAGGCGAGGGCGGCCGCTCGCAACGATCCATATTATATTGGGAGCATTTGGCCGAGTGGCCGGCGCTTTTCTTTTGCCGCGTCATCGCGCGGCGAGGCCGGGCCGCGCCATGCGCTTGCGAGCATTTGGCGCTCCCTAGGGGACTCGAACCCCTGTTTTCGCCGTGAGAGGGCGACGTCCTAGACCGCTAGACGAAGGGAGCCTAAAGCAGTCGAACCGGGTTCTATAGCGCGGCGGGCGGAGCCGCAAGCGCGTGCTTCCGGCTGCCCATCCAATCGCAAGCGGCTGATCAACAAGCTTGTTTCGCCAGAGTGCCACTCAGCTTACCGGCTTATCAAACACCATCACCTTGGAGACGAAAGCCTTAATGTCGCGAGCGTGGGTCAAACCGTAAGTTCCACCGATCGCCCCGAAGTCCTCCTCAATATAACTCGTGTAATAGGGCTCGTGAAAGCTCTGGGGGAAGAGCTCGAGGAGACCTTCATAAGCTGGCTCATCGCCGCGCTGGAGCGAATCGACGAGGACGAAACGCCCGCCGGGTTTCAGCACTCGGGCGAATTCGCGGAAGACGGTGCGGCGCACATTGGGCGGCAGTTCATGGAACATGAAAATGCTCGTCACCGCGTCCTGGCTGTTGTCCGGCACGGGAATCGATTCCCCATTCCCGACGACGAGGTTGATCCGCGACCATCGCTTCAACTGCTGCTGCGCCTCCCTCGCGTAAGCTTCCGACAGATCGAGGCCGACGGCGGCAAGCCGGGGCCAGGCCTGCTTGACGAAATCCAGAAAGCGTCCCGTGCCGCAGCCGACGTCCAGAAGTCTCAGCCGGCGCTGATCGCGTCCGGCGAAGAGCTCGTGGAGCTGCGGTAAAGCCTGCCGTCGCGTGGCATTCGCTGTCCCGTTGAAGAGCACTTCGACCTGCGTATCGTAGCGCCGGGCCGAATCGTCCGTCATGTAGCCGCCCGACTGGAAGTGGAAATTCTGAAGAAAGTAGAGGGGCCGTTTCCCGCGAGTCTCCTCGGTCAGCACCTCGTTATGTTGGTTGCTCTCTCGGCGGCGGCGGGTGTCGGGCAGATCCTCGAAGAAGAGCCGCGAGCGGTGGAGCAGCGTCGCCAACGAGCCGTCATGATCCGCAGGCAAGGGGTAGATGCCCGCCTCGACATTCGCGAGGTCCCGCTGGAGAAGGGCGGCCATGTCCGCGTAGAGGCGGATGCGGTCCGGCACGGCTGCATCGGTGTGGGCGCGAGGCCGCGCATGCGCGCTGTCTTGTCGCCGCGCGCCCTCCGCAAGCCGCCGCATGGCAATGCTGTGGCCGACGTACCAGGCAACACGTGACAGCTGCTTGGCACCATAGACGGCGCGTGTGGCGAGGCGAGAGATGGAATTGCTCATGTTATCTCTTTGGTTAGGAAGCTAGCCTATTAACTGAGATAGCAACAGCAGTTAGCAGCATCAACCCCGGTGGTTCCGCGCTCGCGGAAAAGCCACCGGCTTCGCGTTTCGCTCGGGTCGCCACGGCGGCGGGGAAATCGCTGCTCTGCCCCGGCGGCCGCGGCCGGCGTTCATCCGAGCGGATAAGCCGCCTCGACGACATAGGGGCCGCCGCCGGTCGATGCCCGCGACGAGAACAAGACGAAGCGCCTCGCCTCGAACCGGCGCGACAGGAAATACCCCCGCGCGGAAAGATATTCGGCGACGCCGGCGCAGGAAGCCGCGCGCAGCCGCGCGAGCGTGACGTGGGGAGTGAATTTGCGCGGCTCGGGCGCGATGCCGATGCGCCGCATGAGCCTTTCTTGCTGGGCCTGAAGTTCGACCAAGGGTGTGGCAGGCTTGGCCCTGGCGACGAGGGCCCTGGGCTTGGCGCCGCCGAAGGAACCCAGCTCCTCGATCGTCACGGTGAAAGGCGGCCGCCGGATTTTTTCAAGGGTCGCATGGATCTCCCGCGCGGTCGAATCGTCGATATCGCCGATGAAGCGCAAGGTCAGATGGTAGTTTTCAGCTTCGATCCAGCGCGCGCCGGAAATGCCGCCGCGCAACATGGAAAGATCCATCGCGAGATCGGAAGGGATTTCGAGGCCCGTGAACAAACGGGGCATGGATCCCTCCACTCGAAGCCGGGAGCCGCGAATCATCGCGGCGGACGAGCCAAGACATAAAGCAAGAAGGCTTATAGCGAGGATTCGACGCGAAGGGAAATGTCGCCGCGAAAAAACGCGCGGGTTATTCGCGTCGCGCGGTTGCACCAAGTTGGTCCAAAAACGCGCGGACGTCGGGAAGAATGCCTTTGACGATGCGTTCGACTCCGGCGGGATTGGGATGCAATCCATCGCCAAGTTTAAGAGCCGGCTCGCCCGCCACCCCTTCGAGAAAAAACGGATAGAGCGGCGCGTCATATTTTTTGGCGAGGGCCGGGTAAATCGCGTCGAAGCGCGTTTTGTAATCCTGGCCGAGGCTCGACGCGGCCTTCATGCCGGCGATCAAGACTTTGATGTTGCGCGCCTTGAGCTCGCCGAGAATGGCGTCGAGCGCGGCCTTGGTCACCTCCGGATCGACACCGCGCAGCATGTCGTTGCCGCCAAGTTCCAGGATCACGCCGTCGGCGCCATCGCCGAGCGCCCAATCGAGCCTCGCCCGGCCGCCCGAAGCGGTGTCGCCGGAAACCCCGGCGTTGACGATCCTTACACGATAGCCTTCCGCGCGCAGCGTCTTTTCGAGCACGGCGGGAAAGGCGGCGTCGTTAGGCAACCCAAAACCCGCGACCAGACTGTCGCCGAAGGCAATGATTTTCAGTGGCGGCGTTTCCTTCGCGGCGGGCCGGGCCGGGCATGCCAGCGCCGCCAACAAAAGCACGGCCGGTAATTGCAGGAAAGCGCGGCGATGGCCATATCCGCCAGGCCTCGACCGTGGCCTCGGATTGGGCAAGGCGGTTTCGCGAGCTGTTCCGGAGGGCATGGATGGAGGAACCGGCGGTTGAACTCGAAAATGTGCATCTAAGCCTGGGACGCGGCGCGGCGAGAGTTCATATACTCAAAGGGATTTCGCTTAAAATAGGGCGCGGCGAAACAGCCGCCCTCATCGGGCCGTCGGGCTCGGGCAAATCCACCCTTCTCATGGTGATGGCGGGCCTTGAGAGGCCCGATGCGGGCTCGGTCAAGGTTGACGGCACTGGCCTCGGCCGCCTTGGCGAGGACGCGCTCGCGCGCTTTCGGGGCGCGCGGATCGGCATCGTGTTCCAGTCGTTCCACCTCATTCCGACCATGACCGCTCTCGAAAACGTCGCGATTCCGCTTGAGCTTGCTGGCGCTGATGCGCCCTTTGAACGGGCCCGCGCGGAACTCGCCGCTGTCGGCCTCGACGATCGACTTTGGCATTACCCGGCGCAATTGTCGGGTGGGGAACAGCAACGTGTCGCGCTTGCCCGCGCGCTTGCGCCGAACCCGGCCATCCTCGTCGCCGACGAGCCGACCGGAAATCTCGACGAGGCGACAGGTGCCGGCATCATCGACCTCATGTTCGCCTTAAAGCGCGAACGTGGCGCAACCTTGATCGTGGTCACGCACGATCCCGCGCTTGCCAGCAAATGCGAGCGCAGGATCGAACTGCGCTCCGGCCGCATCGAGGACGCCGCCGCAACGGCTTTGCTGGAACCGGGCGCCTAATGCTAGTCTAGTACATGCCTTTTCAAGGAGAAATCAGATGAGCGAACTCGCTGAAGGCGCGGTATGTGGCGTCGATGGTTGTTCCCCGACGGGTGTAACCGTTGCGACGGTGGTGAGCCCTCTCCGCCCTGAGGCCATGCTTCAGGTCGAAGTAATCTCGGATGCGATCTGCCCGTGGTGCTATGTCGCGAAGCGGCAGCTCGACCGAGCGGTCGAGGTCCTTCGGGAGGATTTCGTTGTCTCGATTCGATGGAGGCCGTTCGAACTTAATCCTGACATGCCC
>JBATYB010000118.1:0-4676 GCA_049673825.1 Methylocella sp.
AGGACCAAGTCACCCGCTACGTCGTGCAAAAGGCGCAAACCGCGCTCGTCGCGGACTTGCGCAAGACCGCGAAGATCGAGCGGACCGAGCCTCCGGAGCTCCCCAAAACCGCCAAGCCGGCGGTTGCGAGCCCCACGCCGGCCAAACCCGCGCCCGCGGCAGGCAAGAAATAAGCGCGGCGATGGCCTCGGCGGTACTCCGCCAAACCGCCGGAAACAAGGTCAAGGGGGTTCGCCCGCCTTGACGCCGGCAGCGTGGCCTTGGAACTATTGGGATTCGCCCTGGCTCGTCGAGGCCGAAGCTGTGTTCGGAACCCCCCCATGGCCGCCATCTCGCCGCTCGCGCCGACGTCGTTTCCCGACCTGCCAGACATCGAGGGCGTGCGCTTTGCCGCGGGCGCCGCCGGTATCCGCGGGTCCAAGGATCGCACCGACGTGATGCTCGCCGTTTTCGATAAGGGGACGCAAGCGGCGGGGGTTTTTACGAAATCGAAGTGTCCGTCGGCAGCGGTCGATTGGTGCCGCGCACGGCTCAAGGCGGGCAAGGCCCGCGCGCTGGTCGTCAACTCCGGCAACGCCAATGCGTTTACCGGCAAGGCCGGGGTGCAGGCGGTGAAGCTAACCGCCGCGCTCGCTGCAAGCGCGACCGGCGCGCCAGTCAATGAAGTCTTCCTCGCCTCGACCGGGGTGATCGGCGAGCCGCTCGATGCCGCGAAATTCGATGGCGTGCTGGCAACCCTCGCCGCGCGCGCGGCCCCGGACGGTCTCCTTGAGGCCGCCCAGGCGATCATGACGACCGACACCTATCCGAAAGTCGCAACCGTGCGCGCGATGCTCGCCGGCGTCGAGGTGATCCTCTCCGGCATGGCCAAGGGCGCGGGCATGATCGCCCCCGACATGGCGACCATGCTGGCATTCGTGTTTACCGACGCGCCGATTGCCTCAGCGGCCTTGCAATCCACGCTGGCGAAAAGCGTGGAACGGTCGTTCAACGCGATCACCATCGATGGCGACACCTCGACCTCCGACACTTTGATGCTGTTCGCGACAGGGGCCGCCGCCAAGCGCGGCGCGCCAACAATCGCCGCCGCCAACGACCGCCGCCTCGCTCCGTTCAAACAAGCGCTCGACCGTCTCCTCCTCGATCTCGCGCATCAGGTCGTGCGGGACGGGGAGGGCGCGCGCAAATTCGTCGAGGTGAAGGTGACCCGCGGGGCAACCGCCGCCGCCGCCAAAAAAATCGCTTTCTCGATCGCCAATTCGCCACTGGTCAAAACGGCGATCGCCGGCGAGGATGCCAATTGGGGCCGCGTCGTGATGGCCGTCGGCAAGGCCGGCGTGCCGGCCGAACGCGACAGGCTGGCGATTTGGTTCAACGATGTTCGTGTCGCCCACAAGGGCCAGCGCGATCCCGCCTATGACGAGGCCGAGGTCTCCAAGCTCATGCGCGGCGCGGAAATAAAAATTCGCGTGGATTTGGGCATCGGCAAGGGCGCGGCAACCGTATGGACCTGCGATCTCACCAAGGAATATGTCGCGATCAACGGAGATTACCGCTCGTGAGCGGCGAGCCTGTCGTGAAACTTTTGCTCGTCGCCGCCGTGGCGCTTATCGACCCGGATTGCCGGGTGCTGATCGCGCAACGCCGGCAAGGAAAGTCGCTCGCTGGCCTATGGGAATTTCCCGGCGGCAAGGTGGAATTAGACGAGCGGCCGGAAGTGGCCTTGATCCGGGAACTGCGCGAAGAACTCGGGATCGCGGTCGAAGAGGCTTGCCTCGCGCCGTTCACCTTCGCGAGTTTTGCCTACCCAGACTTCCACCTCCTTATGCCGCTCTATATATGCCGGCGCTGGACCGGTTTTGTCACCGCGCGGGAAAATCAGCAGCTGAAATGGGTTTTCCCCAATGACCTGCGCGCGTATCCGATGCCGCCGGCCGACGCGCCCTTGATCCCGGCGCTACTCGATCTTCTTGGCGGATAGCGTCGTCGCGTCACGGCCGTCAGGTAAAGAATTGGACCGTCCATTTGATCATCTGTTTTACGCGCGCGGTGTAGGGCGGGAACAGCATGGGGGTTATGCTGAATTTATCTTCCAGGACCGCTCGTTCATGCGAGAAGGCGCGGAAACCATAAGACCCATGCGCGTTGCCGAGCCCCGAATTGCCGATTCCGCCAAAGGGCAGATTGTCATGCCCAAATTGTATGACCGAAGCATTGACGCATGATCCGCCCGCCGAAGTTTCCTCAAGAACGCGATTGGCGCGGGCGTGATCCCTCGCATAGACATAAAGCGCGAGCGGTTTCGGCCGCGCATTGATCGCGGCGATAGGCTCGGCCAGATCGCGATAGGCGAGGACCGGCAGAACCGGCCCGAAAATTTCCTCCTGCATGACGAGAGCATCGGCGGCAACCCCAGTCAACAGCGTCGGCGCGATGAATTTTTGCGCCTCGTCGCGTTCACCGCCGGTTGCGATGGATGCGCCATGTGCCGTCGCGTCGTCGATGAGGCGGGAGACGCGCTCGAAATGGCGCTCGTTGATGATCCGGCAGTAATCTGGGCTTCGCGCCGAATCGCCATAAAAATTCGTGATCGCGGCTTTCGCCGCATCGACAAATTGCGGCAAGCGGCTCTCATGCACATAGGCGTAGTCCGGCGCGATGCAGGTCTGGCCGCAATTGGCGAACTTGCCCCAGACCACGCTCTTCGCCGCCTTCGCGACATTGGCGCTTTCATCGACGATGATCGGCGACTTGCCGCCGAGCTCGAGCGTGACCGAGGCGAGGTGCTTGGCCGCCGCCGTCATCACCACTTTGCCGACCGCCGGGCTGCCGGTGAAGAAGATATGATCGAAGGGCAGATCGAGCAGCTCGGTCGAAACCGCCGCATCACCCTCGAACACGGCGATTTCTTGCCGCTCGAAAGTCTCGCGGATGATCATTGCCATGAGCGCCGAGCAAGCCGGGCTCATTTCCGAGGGCTTAATCATTGCCGGACAGCCCGCCGCGATCGCCGACGTCAATGGCCCGAGCAATAGACTGACCGGGTAGTTCCAAGGCGAGATGATCAGCGAGACGCCCCTCGGTTCATGGCGTATCCGCGCCTTGGTTCCAAACATCGTCATGGTCGGCGCGGCGCGCTTCGGTTTCATCCAGGATGTCAGATGCCGGCGGGCATGGCGTATCCCCGAAATCACCGGAAGGATGTCGAAAAGATCGGCCTCGGCCTCGGACTTGCGCAGGTCGGCGGCCAGCGCGCGGTAGATCGCGCCGCGATTCGCGAGGACCGCCGCCTCCAGTTTTCGCAGCTTGGCGATGCGCATCGGGGCGGTGGAAGCGCGAAGCGCGATCGCGGTTTCGCGCTGGGCGGCGAATACGGTCTCGATCGCGGGGGCAGCCGCACGCTCGGCCAATGGGATCTCCGGTATGACGCTCATGGATTTGGTCCCTTTCCGGCCCGGATTATCCATCATTCACCGTCGAAATCTCAACCCCTTACGATCAATCGCATATTGGCTCCGCCGAAGCTTCGGCGATCCCGCATGCGGCGTTGCGGCCGAGCACTTCCTAGACGGGCAGGACGCGGCCAGCGCACGTCCCGGAATTGATCGCGGCATGCGTGTGGCGCGTGCCCCCGAGCGCTGGGACGCCATGAAAACTGTCTTCGCGTCGCGCCGCCAGTTTATCGAGAACGAGCCTATGGTCCCGCATCCCGAGCCTGAACAGCTCGCGGACTCGCGCGGCAAGGATGGAATGGTAGGATTCCTCCCGCACCCGCCTCGGCCCGGTCAGACGTGCCCGGTTCAATTATGCCGCCGGCCGGTGCTCGGTGAGCCACAATAGCCTTACGGCCCCGCCGCCGGGCCAGCCCCATATCCTTGTCCAGGCGGCGGGCCGGACGGCGCTGCGGGCCCTTGCGAGGACGCATTCGCGGACCCAAACGTCGACCCGTATATCGGAGTCTCGGGGACTGTCGCTAGCGGTTGCTTTTCGCCTTCTCGGTAGCGGGCAACCGCGCGGGCGATTCTTTCTCCATCCATCGCGATCGCCGTATCGTTCGAATAGCGCGGCCAAGGAGTGGGGATCTGGACCGCCGCATTCGAGGCGACGGCATCGCCGGCGCTGAAAGTGATGGTGTCCTTTCGCTCTGCGTATTGATTAGAGTACTGACTACACGCCGAAAGCATCAAGTAAACCATCGCGAGCAAGATTATACGAAGCGAACTCACTGCCCACCTCCATGTGCCGGGGGATCGATGAAATAGCCGGTTGCTGGATCATAATGCAGAGCGTCGCCGCCTTGCGGCACGGCCGCGGCCACGGGAACAGGAACAGGAACAGGAACAGGAGCGGGAACAGGCACGGCGACGGGAGCGGCCAAGGGCACGGGCGCGGGAGGGCCCGGCTCGATGCCGCCAAACAGGCTTTGCAACCCCGAGAATAAATTGGGAGTAAACGGCGGCGTTTTTGGCACTTCCGGCTGGCCATTCAGGAAATAGTCGAGGTCGTTCCCCGCAAGCGAGGTGTCCAATGGCGTCTTCAGCTTTTTGCCCGGCGGGAGGGGCTTGATCAGATAAGGCGTCACGAGAACGACAAGCTCGGTCTCGTTGGCCTGATAGGCGGCGCTCCGGAACAGCGCGCCGATGACGGGAACCGAGCCCAGCCAGGGAACTTGGCTC
>JBATYB010000119.1:0-5263 GCA_049673825.1 Methylocella sp.
AGATCCAGCCGTTCGTGACCGCTGGCGGAGCCAACGACGGCAAGATCGCCGGGGCGAGGATCCTCAACGAGATCGTCCATGGCACCGGCGGCTTGGACGTTTATTACGCCACGCAACAGCCGGACCCGGAGGGCAACGTCACGTATGTGTGGAACGTGTCCAATTCAAGTTTGTTCCCCTCGCTCGCTTATTCGTCGCGGCGCGCGGCGCAGAGCGCCGGCACGGAGCCCGACGGCGGCCTTTTCGCGGTCGGGGGAGGTGGATTTTATGGCCAGGGACGGTGGGGCGACTATACCGCCGTGGCGCCAGGCGGCCTGGTGTCGGGCGGAACCACTGGCTCCCTCCCGGTGATGTGGTTCGCCGGGATGTTTGCCCGTAGCGACGGCACCTGGCAAACGGCGATAGGCAGGAACTCCTACAACGCCATCAACCAACCCTAGCTCGCCGGTCGAGCAAGCGGAAACCCTGGCGCGCGCGCACCGCGCCGGGGTTTTTCCTTGGCGTCGTGGCCGCACGCCGGATGGGGTGACGGTCCGCCGTCACCATCGCCCGGCGTGACTTCCCCTCCGAATGCAACTATACAATCGGCCCAAGGTCACGGCTTTGCGACAACGGTTCGGTGACCCGCCCATATAGCGGCGGATGCGGCGTGTCACGCAATGGGGAGAGCTGGTGGCTTCGAGCACTCCCGCGATACGGACCCTTCGAGAATGGAAGGAAAATGCAACCAGATGACCTATGGGTGTCGATCGTCGTGGACACCGTTGACGATCATCTCTACAAAGCCGACCTTCTCATCCGGACCTTGGATCGGCATGCGAGCATCGGCCCGGGCCAAGTCATTGTCCACTATGTAAACCGGCTTCCCGAGGCGTCCGTCGCGACATTCGCGCGAATGGGCTGCAAGATAAGAAAGATCGAGCCGTTTCTCGACGGAAAACACTGCAACAAGCTGCAACAACTTTCCTTTGCCGATGAGTTCGGCCTCAGCGAACCGGCCGGATTGCTGCTTCTCGACGTCGACATCGCGGTCACCGCCCCGCTCGTGATCCCCGACCGGGACCGCGTCGCCGGAAAGATAGTGGATTCGCCCCACCCGCCAATTCATGTCCTGACCAGGATTTTCGAAGCCGCGGCGGTTGCGCTTCCGGAACAGGTCCAATGCGATTGGAATACCGGGCAGACTTTTGCCTCGAATTTCAACGGTGGTGTCCTCTACATCCCCGCCCGCCATGCGGATGCGATCGGAAAGTCTTGGAAATACTTTGCATCATTCTTGTTTGAAAACCCTAGCCTCTTCGACAACAGCCAGCAACTGCGGCGCATCGACCAGATTTCGTTTGCCTTGGCCCTCGGCGCCACGGGGGCGGCATATTCCCACCTCCCCGCAAACAGCAACTTTCCTACCCACGGCAACACCATGCCGAGAACCTTCGATGCGCGCAGCCCAATTCAGATGCTGCACTATCATTGGGAGCTCGACGATTTCGGATTTCTGAGGCCGTCATTGAAAGTTGACGCTGTGCAGACGGCCCTCTCCGAGGCCAACGAATGCGCGGTGACGTGCAGCGACATCCACTTCTACGAGCGGTTCAAAATTGGCCGGGCCAGCCGTTCAATTTGTTGCGATGACCGGCATCCGAAAGTTCCAGTCGTGCGGGAAATCCTGGATTGGCTGGAGAACGCCGAGCTTCCCCCGAAACTCGTGTTTCATGCCGGCACAAACAAAACAGGCACGACCGCACTGCAGTATTGCCTTGAGGAAAACAAGACGAGATTGGCCCAAAGAGGAATCTACTACCCTCCCACTCGGCACGCTCCGCCGCACCCTCCGAAACATCAGTTCCTCGTCGAGCAAATGATCGCGGGAGACGTGCAAGGTCTCGGCACGTCGGTTCTCTCGGCATTGCGCGCCATGCCCGGCAATACGAAGCTCATCCTGTTCTCGGCGGAGGGCCTTTTCAATCACTGGTGGGATTTCGCCGCCGAAAGCCGGTCGATGCTCCGCTTCCTCGCGTCCGCCTTCAGACTGGAAGTTCTTATATGTTTTCGTGACGCGGTCGAATTTGCTGCGTCGTCTTACTGCCAGAGCGTTCGTAATCCGCCGGTTCATCCATGCTATGGCCGGGATTGGTCCTTGGGAGAAATGCTGGAAGACGAGTGGTCCAGGAAACACCTCGACTATGTTGGCTTTCTGATGGAGGTTCGGCACTCGCTAGGGGACGTGACAATTCGCACATTCAGGTATTCCGATACGGTTATGTCTGAAATTCTCGGGTATCTCGGGGCAGGAGATCTCGAATACGGCGGCGAGCGTCACAACGAATCGTTGCATCGTCAGGGACTAGAGATGATGCGGATTGTCAACAGGTATCGCCTGGAACCGAAGATTCGAGATGAGATTCTGTCCAGGATTCGCGAGATCGAAGTCCTGTTTGGCGAGCAGTTGGAACCCTGCCGGCCAAGCGCGGAATTAGCTGGATCGATCGGGAGGCTCACCGAGAAAAACCAACTCTTATTGGGCAACTATTAATCGAACTATGACTTTTCGCGAATAGTCCTTCGCGCCCGGCGTTCTCCGCAAGGCCTCCACGACGATGCAGGCGCCTTTCGACCGGAATATGCCAAGGATAGACTTTCAGCCTTCCGGCTCTCATACTGCGGCCATGAACGCGATCCTCTTCGACACGCTCCGGCTCTCCCGCACGCTCCGGGACAAGGGGCATTTCACCCCCGAACAAGCCGAAGCCTTGGCCGAGGCTTTGGGAGAGGCCGCCCAAGGCGATCTCGCCACAAATGCGGATTTGGTGGCAGCCAAATCCGAGCTCAAAACCGAGATCGGCGATTTGCGAATGGCATTGAAAACCGAAATCGCCGATTTGCGAGTGGAACTGAAAACCGAAATCGCCGATTTGCGAATGGAACTGAAAACCGAAATCGCTGAATTGCGAATGGAACTGAAAACCGAAATCGCCGATTTGCGAACTGAGTTCAAAACCGAAATCGCCGGGACCAAAACCGATCTTCTAAAATGGATCATCGGCGCGATCGGCTTTCAGACCGTCGTCATCCTTGGCGCCGTCGTCTCGCTTGCCCGGGTCTTCGCGAAGTGAATTCCGCGCGGCCGCCGGCCGTCATAAGACCGCCCAGGCCCGATGCCTCCCGCGCCCTGTCATTTTCCGCAATACCAGTCAGGCGGCCATGGCTTGCGCCGCGCGCGCCGTGACCCCAAGCTCTTTGGCGATCGTCCCGGGCGAGGCAATTGGTCTTCCAAGCAACGGAGGGCAATTTACCGTCCCGCCCGGCGGCCGTTTTCCGGCGTCGGCCCGTTGACCCCGGAATACCGCGACAAGCGATCACAGAGACTGTTTACACAATATCCCGGATACTCCCACTTGCGGCTTTGCGTGCCGTCGTCCGCGCAAGGTTGCCTCCCGTTTGGCCGCGATCTTGGCCAAAAGCCAGGCGCGGATATCGCCGGCAAGAACCCGTGGCCGCTCTTCCGCCCGCCGGCGCGAACCACGCCCGAAACCGTTGCGACCGCTTCGCTACGCTCGCCACGCTCACGCAGAGCCTCGCCGCCGCGGAATACAAAAGCCGGACAAACGTCTCTCTGCGTCCAAACATCAAGGTCGACTTCCCCAGAACCGTTCCGTCCGCGCACCGCACTTGGTGTCGAAGACCGGCGATGTTGGAGCGGTTTCAGGCAAAGGAGACATCGCCGCCGGTTCCCTCCGAAACCAGCTTCAGTCGGGTATCCAGCGGGGCAATCACGAGGCGAAGATCGTGGCCGCGCTTCAAAACGAGGCCGGTCGCCGTGACCACCGAATAGGCGCCTTGCTTTCGCGCCAGCCTCGGAGTCTTCTCAATCCGGTAGAGCGCATATTCGCACGCGCGCCGGTAAACCGAAAAAACCGCCTTTTGGGGGGTAAAATCGATCCCGTAGTCGCGCCATTCGCCGCCGGCGACCTTGCGGCCATAGAGATTGAAAATTTCGCGCAATTCGTTCCGGTCAAACGAAATAACCGCCATGCCCGCCGGAGCCGCGGCTATCGCGGCGATTGGAGCGGCAAAGGCCGCCTTGCGCTTGCAAGCGAGGTTCGCCGCGTGATTATCTTCGACCGGCTCCGTGTCGCTCATGATTGTAAACTCCAAGCTTTATCTCAACCTTTATCGTCGCTTGAAGATGCCGGGACGGCAAGCGTTCTTTTGACGGATTTGCGGCACGGCGCCGCGACACCTGGTCTCGGCGGCGTGTTGCACTCGCGAAAGACCAGGGAGCGAATACGGATAGCGCGAAGGCCTTGCATCCGCCGGGCACAAAGGCAATATCCGCGCCGCGAGAGCGCGCGGCACCAAGCGTGATGTGATTCGCGCGAGAGGCACCATATTCGCGAACCGTGGTTGAAACAGGAAAGGAGGCCACGTGACAATGCCGGACGCCGCGGGCCAAAGCCAAGCTTTTCAAGCGGATGTCGCCAAATTGCTGCACCTGATGGTGCATTCGGTCTATTCCGATCGGGACATCTTTCTGCGCGAGCTCCTTTCCAATGCCGCCGACGCCTGCGAGCAATTGCGGTACGAGGCGCTCGCCGATCCCGCGCTTGCATCTTCGCCGTTCGCGATCCGGATTTCGATCGACAAGGACGCCCAAACCCTCGCCATCGAGGACAATGGGATCGGCATGTCGCATCGAGACCTCACCGATCATCTTGGCACCATCGCGCGCTCCGGAACCCGCGCCTTTCTGGACCGGCTCGGCAACGGCGGCGAAGACGCGGGGGGCGCGGACGCGCGGGAGAAGCTTGATCTGATCGGCCAGTTCGGGATCGGATTTTATTCGGCCTTCATGGTCGCGGACCGCGTCGATGTTTTTACCCGCCGCGCGGGTTCGACGGAAGCCTTCCTGTGGAGCTCGGACGGCAAGGGCACTTTTTCGATCCGGCCGCTTGCGCAAGGCGAGGCCCCGGTCCAGGGCACGCGGGTCGTTCTCCATTTGAATGAGGAATCCAAGGGTTATCTCGAACCCGGCCGGATTGAGCGGCTCGTGCGCGACTATTCGAGCGCGCTCGCCGTGCCGATCGAGCTTGTCGAAGAGAAGGGCGCACGCCGATTGACGGACGGCGCGGCGCTTTGGACCAAATCGAAGGCCGCGATTGAACAGAAAGATTATATCGATTTTTATCAAAGCCTTGGCGGTGTTTTCGACAAGCCTGCATTAACGATGCACTGGCACGCGGAAGGGCGCCATGACTACACGGTT
>JBATYB010000120.1:0-4163 GCA_049673825.1 Methylocella sp.
CTTCAACATGCTCCGGCCGGAAGATCTGATTTGGTCCTTTGTGGTCAACAATTACATGAAGGGCAAACCACCGCTTGCTTTCGACCTATTGGCGTGGAACTCGGATTCGACACGGATGACCGCGGCCAACCATCTTGAGTATTTGCGCCACTGCTATCTCGAAAACAGGCTCTCGAAGCGCAAGGCGAAGTTCGGCGGCAAGACCCTCGATCTTTCGAAAGTCACGATACCCGTCTACCATCTGGCGACGCGCGAGGATCATATCGCCCCGGCGAAATCCGTCTTCATCGGCGCCAAGTTTCTTGGCGGCAAGGTCCGCTACGTGCTCGCCGGTTCCGGTCACATAGCGGGAGTTATCAATCCGGCCGGCAAGCCGAAATATCAGTATTGGCGGGGCAAGGCGCCGGCCGGCGAGTTCGAGGATTGGTTCGCAGCCGCAACCAAACGCAAAGGCAGCTGGTGGGTTGACTGGAACAAATGGATCAAGCGCCAATCGCGCAAGCAAGTGCCGGCGCGCCTGCCGGGCGATGGAGAGCTGCCGCCGATCTGCGACGCACCCGGCGAATATGTGCGGGTGCGCTATTGATGCCGGTGGAGCGGGCGAAGGGAATCGAACCCTCGTATGCAGCTTGGGAAGCTGCCGTTCTGCCATTGAACTACGCCCGCCAAATCGAATCGTCACAGTGCCTTATGGACGCGACTTGGCACGATTCAGCACGCTGGATGCCCGTCAAGTGCGGCTAATTTGAGCAGAGGAGATTGCATTTGGCAACCTCCGTTTCCACGTTTGGTGCTGGTTAATCGACAGGGGCAAATCGTGGGCGGACTGCTGAATGGGACGGTCGCCGGAGCGCTCCTCGGAATAATTGCCGGAGTGGCGGCCGGGATAACCGTTTTGGCAGTCAAGCAGCCAGAAGTATACAAAAAGCTCTACGGGATGCTTTTGGTAATCTTGTTGGGAGCGCTTGCTGCCGGAGCTATCTTGGATTTGAGTTATGAAACCGGATACGCCAGATTTATCGTTACGGCGGTTATTGTTTATGTTTCGTTCTTGCGTATTCTGCCGCTTTTGTTAGGCAAAGAAAAGCAGATAAAACAAAACGATGATAAATAAAGCGCTCTATGGCTGTGGATTTAAGTATCCTGACGAAGACGCGGCGAAACTTCCCCTTCTTCGCCGCGCGTCCAAACGCACTTTAATATAGTAAAGATCAGGGAGCGCAAGAGCCTCGAGTTTTTTGGCGATGACCTCATTCCTTCTGTCCGTTGGCCTTCGACTCTTCGAGCAGCAGCGTCTCGATATCGCCAAGGATCATGGCGGGATCGAGCGATTGGTTCGAATAGATCTCGCGGACAAAGCCCCGCTTGTCGATCAAAAACACTTTTGGCAGATGATTTATGACGACGCCGCCATCGCCCGACGCCTCGCGATCAATGGAAATCTCCTCGCCCATGTCGCGCAGCACGGGTTTTAGAAACAAATTGGAATAGGTGGTGAGGAAATGCCACGGCACGATCGACGCGCTCGCTTCGTAGCGGCGCGCAAAGCCCGCGAGCATCCCCGGCGTATCATGCGCCGGGTCGAGACTCATGAAGACGAGCCGGAGTCGCCCGTGCAATTCGGGGCGCGCGATGATGCCTTCCCGCACGTTCTCGAAAGCGTCCCAGTCAAGCGGACAGCCGTTTGGATCGACGCAATAGGAATAAAAAAACGCAAAAAGCGTGATCGCCCCCGTCGTGTAGCGGGAGAGCGCGCGGGGAAACCGCGTGCCTTCGAGCACGATTCCCGCGGGCACGCGCTGAATATGGTCGAGCGTGTAGCTTCCGGGTGGCGGCGGCGGCAGGCCTGTTGGTTCTCCGGCGCGGAGCGGCAGGACGGCCGCGAAAATCCCCGCCGCCGCGATCAAACCCGTGCAATACGGCCTGAAAAGACGCGCTCCTGCCACGCGCTTCGTCACCGCGATGCCGCACGGCCGGGCATGTCGAGCGTGGCTTTCTGGAGCGGGCCGGAAAATTTCATGTGATGCGGGCGGCCGAGCTTTTGGCCAAAAAAATCGACCTCGAATTTTTGCGTCAAATCCTTGCCGTCCCAGTCGTAGGCGCGCAGGACCTGCTCGTTGTCGGCGCCCTTCTTGTCCCAATGTTCCAACAGCGAGGAGGTGATATAGACGCGCTTTCCGTCCCAGCTTTGGGAAATCATGTTGACCTGCTTGCCGGTGACTTTCTCGTAGATCTGCACCGGCTTTGTCGGATCGGAAATGTCGAACAAATGGGTCGTTCCATCCATGAATGTGTTCACCCAAAGAGTCTTGGCGTCGGCCGCGATCGAAATATCGACGGGCAGCGGAATTTTGGCCGGATCGCCGATCGTGCCGACCTCGCTGGCCTGCCATGCACCGTTGGCGTCATGGCCGACAAGCCAGAGTTTCGAGGTCAGCGCCGCGGCGGTGATCGCCCAATCGTCGCCCTCTTTCAGCGACCAGCGGATTTCGAGCGGCGCGCCGGGAACGCTGAAGATTTTTTCCGGCTGCATGGATTTGAGGTTCCACAGCACCATGGTGTTGCCGAAATGCTTCATCGCCTCGGCATCCTTAATGAGCTCGCCGAGGTCCCTCATGTAATTGTTCCAGCCGGTGAAGCTCGATGTTAAAAGCACGTTCTTCCTTGGGTTGATGGCGATGTCGTAGCCATAGCCGTCGCCGCCGTTGCCGGTGGGAATTGGATGGGCGGAGAGAAACTCCCCCTTGTTGTTATAGACCGCGAGGCCGGTGACTCCGTCGCGGGTCTTATCGTTCGACAAGCTGCCGACCACCATGCGGCCGGGAATGGCATAAAACGTATGCGGGCCGACGTAGCCGGTCTTTTCGGTGAGGTCCGTGATCGTGTTGACGAGTCTTGGCTTCGAGGGATCGGTGCCGACGTCGAAGACGAAAATCTTGCGGTCGTCGAGGCGCCCGGCCCAAAGATATTTGCGGTCGTCGGTGAAGCCCATGTGGTGTGCCTCGCCGCGGCCGCCGACGGACACGCTGTTGATCACCGTGCCATAAGTTTTCGATTTGGGGTCGACGTCGATGGTGACAAGCTTGTCGGACTCGTCGCCGAGACCTTTTTCACCCAGCGTCCAGACATGCAGATAGGCCTCTTGGCCCTTGATGAGCGCGGCCGTATAGGGCGAGAGGCACGTCTCGTCCGCCCGCGCAATGAGCGCGGCGATCGAGCACGCGGCGGCGATGATTCCCGCCATGAGTGCGTATCGAGCACGGCCCTTCATCGTTTCCTCCCAAAGGTTTCCTCGCCGCCGCCGACCATATATTTCCACTAAAGCCATGGCAAAATTTTCTTTTTAGACGCCCCACGCTCGGGTGTGGCTTGCCCGATCCCAACAAAAGCCCGGCGGCGGGCCATGCCTTTCGCGGCGGCCGGGTCATTTCCGTTTGAGCATTCTCAATCCGGCCGGCTCCTGGCCAGCGCATAAAATCACGCCAAAGGCGTCGATTTTCCGCCAGACATAAGCGCCGTCGCCCTTGGTTAATTGGAATTGCGGCTCGAGCAATCGCCATAATTTCATTTCAATCCCGGCCGGGAGTTCCTTGCCGTGTTCGAGCGGCGCGATTATCCAGGCGGGCGCATCCCCTCGCGCGCAGAGCCGCCGCACCCCCTCTTGCGACAATCGCGGCAAATCCGCACTCTCGGGCGCACTTAAGGGCGCGAAGCTCTTTTGGTCCGCGAGCCTCAAATCCATCAGTATTTGCATCCGGTTACGCCATTCGGCGGCAAGCGCGGATGAAAAGATTGTGGGAGCGCCCTGCAGCGGCGAGGCCCATTGCGGCCGGCCAAGGTAAAACCAGGCCTCGCTCAGTCCGTCGATCCAGAGCACTTCACCCCGGCGTTGATCGATCAGCCGCATGATCTCCGGCGGCGCGCGGCTCGCCTCCATCACGCGCTGGGCTGGCGCCCGGCGGTCCCAAAGGCAAAAAAACCCCGCAAGCAAAACAATCGCGCAACCTTTTTGCACAAGCGGACCAATGCGCGGCTTGACGATGGCAAAATAGACGGCAAGGGCGCAAAGCGGAAAGGCGAAAAGCTGTCTGATCAAGACAAAATTAAGGTTGTCGTAACCCGTGGGCGCGGCCACGGCAAATTCCCAAAGATGAGCAAAGAGG
>JBATYB010000121.1:0-2988 GCA_049673825.1 Methylocella sp.
ACGTCGCGACGATTGCAAGAAACCATGCCTTCCAGCCCCGGCGCATTGCCCTGATCTCCAAAGCTTTGGTTGTGACAAGCCGTCCTCTCCACGGAGAACGGGCAGGCCACACTTGCGGTTCCCCGGCCATCGCGCCGCGGTCAATCGCGTGGGGTAGTGTACATTCCAAGCGTGAGGGCGCGTCCGGCGGCGGAGCGGGCTTTCACGCGCCCATCAGCGCCGCCACATGCGCCGCGGCGGAGCGGGCGAGCCCATCGAGGTGATAGCCGCCCTCAAGAACCGAGACGATGCGGCCCTGCGCGTGTCTCTCGGCGATCTCCATGAGCCGCGCCGTCGCCCAGGCAAAATCCGCTTCGGCAAGATTGAGACCGCCGAGCGGATCGAGGCGATGCGCGTCGAAGCCGGCCGAGATGACGATCACATCCGGGCGAAACGCGTCAATCCGGGGCAGAAGTCTTGTTTCCATCGCCTCCCGGAACACCGCGCCATCGTCGCCCGCCCTGAGCGGCGCATTGACGATATTGTCATGCTCGCCGCGCTCGTCGCGCGCGCCGCTGCCGGGAAACAGCGGCATTTGATGCGTCGAGGCGTAGAGGACGGAGGGATCGGGCCAGAATATTTCTTGGGTTCCGTTGCCTTGATGCACATCGAAATCCAGGATCGCCACCCGTTCGGCGCCATGTGCGGCTTGCGCGTGGCGGGCCGCGATCGCCGCGTTGTTGAAGAAGCAAAACCCCATCGGCGAGGCGATCCCGGCATGATGGCCGGGAGGACGCAACGCGGCAAAAGCATTTTTGACGCCGCCGCGCATGACCTCGTCGACAGCCGCCGTGGCGGCGCCGGCGCAATGGCCGATCGCGGCAAAACTTTGCGCGCTCATCACGGTGTCTGGATCGAGGTTGACAGTTCCCCGCGCGGGCGCCGCGGCCTCAATCGCGTCAACGTAGTGCGCGGGGTGAACACGCAAGATCGCCGCGCGGTCGACTCCTGGCGCATCCGCCCGGATCAGCGCCGCGAAGCGTTCGCCTTCCAGGGCCTCCGTTATCGCGCGGATACGGTCCGGACGTTCCGGATGACCAGGCCCCGTATCGTGATCGAAATACGATGGGTGGCTCAAAAAAAGCGTGGTCACGTAGACAAACTCGCGGAACGCGCCGCCGGGCAGCCAGCGTCTTGGGTTTTGCCGGGGCGCGGCGTTTTCCGCGTTTCCCGGATTTTGCCGGTTAAAGAGCTAAGAGCCAAGTTTGAGATTGCGACCAATGTCCGTCTTCGCGGCCCTCCCCGTCACTTATGGCGTCCCAAGCCTTCTGTCCATTTCGCCACGCCGCGTTAGTTGGGTGGCTCCGGCTCGCGCGACAGGGCTATGCCAGAATGCGGAGCGATAACGGGGAAAACTCGAATTATATTGGAGTCGCGGATGCCACTTCCGGGCATCGGCGGATTTTGGGAGGACAGTGTGGCGCGTAGCTTGGCTGGGGAGATAGATAGCTTGCTGGCCTGGCGCGCCGGCGGACGGCTTCTTGTCGGACGCGAGCGCATCGCCCTGCTCGAAGCGGTGATGGAGCACAAGAGCATCACCAAGGCGGCGGACATGACAGGGTTCAGCTACAAGACCGCCTGGGACGCGGTCAATGCGATCAATAATCTTCTGCCGCGCCCGGCGTTTGTCACCCGCACCGGCGGTTCGCATGGCGGCGGCGCCGAAGTGACCGACGAAGGGCGGCGATTGATCCGGACCTTCCGCCGTCTCGAAGAAAAACTCGGCCGCATTTCGACGGCAATCGCGGCGGAAGGCTTGGAGCATGACCAGGACCTTCTATTTTGGGGCATCGGTCTGAAACTCAGTGTCCGCAATGCGCTTTTCTGCGAGATTGTCAAAATCACGCGAGCTCCCATCAATATCGAAGTAAAGCTCGAAGTCTCGCCCGGCCTCATGATTACCACGATCGTTACCAATGCGAGCGTGAATGAACTCGGTCTCGCGCCGGGCCGCTGGTGCGTCGCGATGGTCAATGCCTCTTCCGTCATGCTTGCGCAAAACGGCGCGGCGCCACGCATGTCGGCACGCAATAAAATCGCGGGAACCGTGGTTCGCCGTGCCGATGACGGCGCCGATTGCGAGGTCGCCGTCGATATCGGCGGCGGCAAGACCATCACCGCGGTTGTCACCCGCGCGGGCGCCGACGAGGCCGGGGCCACGCCAGGCGCGCAAGTTCTCGCAATCTTCAAGACCTCCCACGTCATTCTCGCGAGCGATTGAGGGAGGATGATTCGCCGGTGGCGCGGCCAGCCCCATTATTCAGCCGTCACATCGCTCGATCTGTCGGCTCCGTTCAAAACGGCCCCGATTTTCCTTCATCCGCATCGGTAAGCCTCGCCGCAGGGAATACCCCACCCCATTATCGTGGAATGCCTTAATGACCCTCCGAGCCCAGCCGCGCGTCGGCGATCGTTTCGATCAGCGCCGCCATATCTTGCCTTGGGTCGCCAGAAGTTTTGCCCAGCGAGAGATGCTCGACCGTCACATTTGTTTGCAACGCGCGCAAGACGAGTTTGAAGACGAGCCACACGGAGCGGTGTCGAAACTCCATATCGAGCGTAATTACTGGCAAACTATTCCAATCAAGTTCGAATTCCGCGCCCCAACCGAATGACAGTGTTCCTGGTTTAAAAAACAATTCCACCGACGAGTTTACGATATCCTGAATATTGGCAAACTTTTCAGCGTGGATATAGGCGATGAAATCCGCGACGTCGACCAGCCGCAATTCGGCGGCAACCGGCTCGAAAGCCGTGCCGAGAGCGTTCGCGGGAAGTTCAACACGATCGTCGCGCTGCCCTAACAACATATGAGATACTTTCATTTCGCCGATGCCTTGCGCGGGGTTTTAGCATACAGAATGTGAATTAATTCCGCTACTGCTTTATAAAATTCAGCGGAATGGCCCGATCGACTTCAACGCTGTGGTACATGGATCTTACCAAGAG
>JBATYB010000122.1:0-7630 GCA_049673825.1 Methylocella sp.
TCCGCGCTTTCTGCCGGTCCGACGTCCAGTGGGGCCAGTCGATTGCGGGCATAGAGGGAATTTCCCCGCGCACATAGGCTATTCCCGCGGCTGCGGCGCCGGCGAATTCGAGCGGGCGCCGCGGCAGGCGGCCGCGGCAGGAATCCATATGGGCCCGGAAAATCGACCCGTCGCGATCTTCGAAAATGTCGAGGGTCGCGCCCGGCCGCGGATTGACTTCGATAAGCGTGTATTCGCGTCCTTCGACAAGAAAATCGATGCTGTTGAGACCGCGGAGCCCGCACGCCGCCGTTATGGCTTCCGCCGCTCGCCGCAGCCGGGTTTCCAGCCCGGGCGCAAGACCGGCCGGGCGAAGGCTGCCGCCGAACCGAAAGGGTTCACCCGGCGCGGGCGCCGCCCATTGACGGCTCAGCCCGACGACCCGCGCTTTGGCTCCATCGCCAAGAAACAGGATCGAAACAGGCTCGCCCGCGGCGACGCGCTGGAAGTAAATTTTCTCGCCGTCCGCGCGAAACGCCCCCGCCGGCGCGACATGGCTTCCGCCGGATCCGCCCGCGCTTTTGACAAGCCATTGCTGGCGGTCCCTTGGCATGCGCGCGCTGATCTTCGGATGCGGAATGTTCAGGACGGCGCAAAGCTCCGCCAATCGAACCGGATCCTTCACGCCGCGCACCACCGCTGGCGAGTTGCCGAAGAGCGACCAGCGCTGCGCGACAAGCTCCAGGAGTTCGGCGCGATCCTCGAACCCGGCGCCATAGACGAAGCCGCACGGCGTCGCCGCCTTGGCAAGCTCTTCAAGCGCGCCGATCAGGCTCTCGCCCTCAAATCCGGTGTCAAGGCCGCCCGCGATAAGCCGGTTGGCGGCGCAGAGGCCGCGCGTATCCGAATCGTCGAAAAAATCGGCGAGGAGCGGCCTGTATCCGGCCCGTCGCGCGGCCGCCGCCAACGCTCGCCCCGAAGGCGCCGCGATCAGAACCGCGGCGCCGGGTTCAGGCGATCTCACGCGCGAGAGCGAAGGCATCGCGAAAATCGAGGCTGATCGCTCCGGACGAAGCCGCCATGCGCCGGAACAATCCGGATTCTGTTCTATATTTCACATTGCCGACGGCGAGCGGTCCAATCCCAAGAACGCCGCCGGCCAGCTCGGCACCGTTCGCCATGAGATCGAGGCCCTCGACGCCCGACGGCGGGACAGCGTTGACGTCGGCCGCCGCGAGCAGGGATTTGGCCGCCGCAAGCATCGTTGCAGAGAGAACTCGCACTCCCGCCGCCGCCGCGCAAAGCGCAACTTCCTTATCCGCCAGCGCCGAGGAAAGCTCCTCCGGTGTTTTTGCTTGGACGGCGCGGACATCAAGACCAAATCTCTGCTCGATCTCGTCCGCCTTGGCTTTCACGCGGCTCAACTCGCGCCCGGCGAGGGTCACTTCGGCACCCTCCATTGCCGCGATAACGCCAGATGTATAGCCGACCGGGCCGGTTGCACCGAATATCACGAATTTCGTCTGGCCGAGCCGCTTAGCTTTCTTCTGTTTCAGGAGTTTCTCCACGCAGGCCACCATGGCGGCGGCAGTCGTGAAAGATCCGGCCGGATCGGCGAAGGCGGAAATTTCGAAAGGCTTCAACAAGGTCCCGCGCAGCCGCTCCATCATATCGAGGGCCACGCCGGCATCCTTGCCGCCGATGAAAACGGCGGTACGCGCCGCATCCCTGGGGGAGCGCGAAAACATGGCGTCCTGCACCAACGGCGCGATGTCGTCGAGAGTAACCCCGGTATAAGGAGTGATGGAATCAAATCCCGCGTCGAGCGCCATATTCACGTCGAAAGGGCTCATGTGCCGGAGCGGAGTGAGCATGTGCAAAATATTCTTCGTGGCCACGTGTCCTCCCCGGTCTTTTTGTCGCTACTTGATGGCGGCGAGAGTTTCTCCCTCGACGAGCGCGCCGTGATTAACTCCCTTGCAGATAGCCATGTCTAGCCCCCACGCGGCGGCTTTTTCCTGGGTGAGATCGCACAAGCGCCGCGCCTCCTTCGCGCCGGGGGCGAAGGCAAAGCCGGTCGGCCCCCAGGACGACTGGCCGGTTCCTCTCGCGCCATGCCGTCGAAGGTCCTCCATCACCCGCGCCACGGCGGCGCTCGCGTAAGGCGTGCCGCCTTGGGCGGGGGCGAAATAATCTCCCACGATCTCCTGGAGACGCGCGATCGCGTCGCCGAGCGAGCCGAGATCATGTTCGGCCAGCGCCGGCAACGCTTTGATGAGAACAAGCCGGCAGATTTCCGCGGCCGAGGCGGCTTCGAAATCCGCGAGGCGCGCGAAGGCAGCTTGTTCGTCGCGGCCGTGCATGCCTTCGCTTCGCGGGTCGAGGACGACAATCACCCGCCACTGTGGCGGGAAATCCATGCGAGCGACGACAGGCGGCGTCGCGGTCCGCGCGCCGCGCCCGCCATCGACAATGAAACCGCCGCGCTCGAATAGGCCCAAGCCAACCCCGGAACGCGCGCCTCGCCGCAGCAGGAGCGCGTCGTTTGAATAGTCTGGCGATAACCCTTCCAGACGCCGCAAGGCAGCGGCGATGCCAAGCGCGAGTTGGGTCCCGGAGCCCAGGCCCGCATGCGCCGGAATGGCTTCGTGAATAGTCAAACGATAAGCTGCGGTCAGGCCGAAGTGGCGCGCGAGACGAGCGAGATGGCGCGCTGCGCGCTCCGCGTCCAATCCTTCGACCGCCGGCGCCGGCGCGCGGCGGATCGTCAGGCGGGTCGCCGGACGGTCGATCGCAAGCCCGAGGCCCCCGAAACGGCGGCCAAGTCCACCGTTCATATCGAGAAATCCGAGGTGAAGGCGGGCTGCGGCCGTCACGGTGACGCTGTCGAGCATGACCCATCCTTTCCGGAGCATCTTCTTCGTCTCTTGCCGAAGGCGCCCGCGTTTTGGCGCATGACCGCCGAAAAGTCGCAGATTTTCTAGACAATGTCATGCCGCGGGCAATAATCCGAAAGAGCGGGCTGTTTCACGCGAAACAATCGTGTCCCAAACCATTTCCGAGCGAAGGAAATACCGGCGCGCGTCACGAAAAGCGATGAATCAAGGGATCGAAACGAGTCGAGCGAGCTTCCTGTTTGGGGTGCCGTCAAATCCAATATGCGCGGCAAGCCTTCGGGCCCGCAGGTCAGGGCGCGGATCGCGGCGTGCTTTCACTTTACCCCGGAATGTTTCAAGGCCTTGGCGACTTCCGCCACCCGGCGGCCTTGAAAACGGGCGACCTCGAGGTCATCGGCGCTGGGCGGCGTTGCCCGATTGTTGGAGACCGAGCTCGCGCCGTAAGGCGTCCCGGCCTTGTACAAGGAGGCATCCGCATAGCCTGTCGGCACGATGATAAAGCCGAGATGCGCCAAAGGATTATACATCGAGAGCAAGGTCGATTCGTTGCCGCCGTGCGGCGTCGAGGTGGAGCAAAACACCGCGCCTGCCTTGCCGTTCAATTTGCCCTGGACCCAGAGACCGCCGAGACTGTCGATATAGGCCTTGAGCTCGGACGAAACCGTGCCAAAGCGCGTCGGCGTCCCGAACACGATCGCGTCGGCCCATTCGGCGTCCGCGGCGCTCGGCGCGGGGTGGCGCTTGTTCATCGCATCGGCGGCTTCCGCCCACCCTGGGGCCTGCGCCATGATCTCTCGGCTCAGGAATTCCCGCGCGCGGCGCAGGCGAACGTCGGCGCCCTGCCGCTCCGCCCCCTCGGCAATGCCCTTGGCGAGCGCTTCGGTCACGCCGGTGCGGGAATAAAAAGCGATCAAGACGTTAACGTCGGCCATATGTCTCCAACTTCAATATATGCGCCGATCCTTTAAAGAAACGACAAATAGTTGACAAGGGCCGTGGCGCCGCCTCAACGGCGGGGATTGATCCGGGATAACGCGCTTCTTGCGCCTGGCCGCGCCGGCCTCGATCCAATCGATCCTTCGACTCTACGCGCCTAGTCCGAAGGCGCGGCGCGCGAGATAGGCGGCCGGCGGAAATCACCCGGCCGCGGCGATCGCTTCCGTGTCCGGCGGCTCTTTGGGCAATAGCGCCAAACGGGCGATGAGCGCCTGATCCTGCAAAATCGCCATGCGTTCCTCCGGCCGGAGCCAGGAAATTGCTTCATCGATGGTTGCGGCGTCCGAGAGCTTCGCATCGGCAAGCGCCCATTCCGGAGAAATATTACCGTTCCGGCGCACTTGACGGCGCGGCAGGCAGGCCACATGGAACGCGCGGAACCGCGGATCGGCATAAAGCGCGTGAAGCCCGCTCAAGCCTTCGCTTCCGCGCCGGGCGGGCTCGTTCGCCAAGAAATTGGCGCGCGCGACGACGGGCGGCGTCATCTGCTCTTCCGGAGTGAGCAAGAGACCGGCGCGGCGCAGGGCGAGGCCGACGCTGAGAAGGCCAGTGCCCCAAGACAAGAAAATCGCCAGGAGGAGGCCGAGGATCGTCGGCGACATCCAGGCAACCAGCGAGGCCGAAATCGAAAGGCCGGCTACCAGGGTCAAAAGGCCCATCGCGACATGCGAGCGGTGGCGCGCGACAATGGCGGCAAATGGAATCGAGCCATCGTCGCGCCGCTGCGGGTCCCAGCCGGTATCGAAGCCGAATACGAAACGCATGATGTGACCCGACTGGATCAGCATCATGATCGGAGCGAGCAGCGCCGACATGACGATTTCGAAGGCCGCCGACAAAACGAGCTTGATTGCGCCGCCGGCGCCGCGCCGGGTCGCGCGTTGGATCAAGGCAAGCGCTAAACCGAATATCTTTGGCAACAGGAGAATCGTCATGGTGAGCGCGAAAAGTTGGAGCGATCTATGCGGATCGAACCTCGGCCAAGTTGGGAACAAGGTGAAGCCGCTCGGGAAATATTCCGGCCTGATGTAGCTCGCCTGGAGGACGAGCACGATACCGACGATGAGCTGCGCCATCCAAAGCGGCGACGCGACATAGGCCATGATGCCGGTCACGAAATGCTGCCGCGACATCGGATGCAGGCCTTTCGCGGGCAGCAATCGCAAATGCTGGAGATTGCCCTGGCACCAGCGCCGGTCGCGCGTCGAAACATCGATGAGCGAGGGCGGGCACTCTTCGTAGCTGCCGCCAACGTTTGGCAGCATATAGACGGCATAACCGGCGCGCCGCATCAGCGCCGCCTCGACAAAATCGTGGCTGAGGATATGGCCGCCGAACGGAGGACGCCCGCGCAAAACCGGCAGACCGCAATGCGCGGCGAACGCCTTGGTGCGAATGATCGCGTTATGGCCCCAGTAATTGCCGTCGCGCCCCATGCAGACCGCGACGCCGGCGGCGATCACCGGCCCGTAGATGCGCGCCGCGAATTGCTGGAGGCGAGCGAATAAGGTGTTGCGGTTGACGATCAGCGGGAGCGTTTGGATAATGCCCGCGTCGGGGTCTGCTTCCATCGCCGCGGCAAGCGCGACAATGGTATCGCCGGCCATCAAACTGTCGGCGTCGAGCACCACCATATGCTCGTAGCGGCCACCCCAGCGCGTGACGAAATCCTCGATATTGCCCGGCTTTCGATTGAGGTTCCTGGGCCGGTGCCGGTAGAACAGGCGGCAGCCTGGGCCAAGCCATTCCCGCATGGCAAGGAAAGCTTGTTCCTCGGCAACGAAAATTTCCGGATCGGTCGTGTCGGAGAGAAAAAACCATTCGAACGCGCGGCCGAAACCGCTCGCCTCGACCTCCTCGAACATCGCCGCGACCGCGCCAAAGACGCGCGCCGGCGTCTCATTGTAGACCGGCATGACGATCGCTGTGCGTTGACGCAACGCAACCGGCGGCGGGCATGGCTTCGGCGCGAAAAACAAGAGCCAGATAAAGCCCGCGAGCGCGCTGGTGCAGGCGAGCGCGATCCAAGAAAAATTGGCGACGAAAAGGAAAAGGAGCGCCCATTCGAGAGGCGTCACGCCACCAACCGCGACCACCTTGTACATTTCGCAGGCGCCGTAGACAGTCAAGCCCAGGCCGCCGCCAAACACAAGGAGCCGCGCGAGCCAGCCGCCGAAAACCGGATGATGGGCAATGTCCCAGTGCCGCTCGGCCCTGCTGAACTCGGTCAGCCTTTGCGCCCGCATCGCGAGTGGCGCTTCGGGCGGCGCGCAGGCGAAGGCGTCGGGCGCGAGCGTGCTCTCTCCGGGGCGCAGCGGCCTCACCACCGGCTCGGTTGGCTGTGAATTGGTCAGAGCGTCCATCGATAAAGCCACGTCTCGCTTATGGGTTTGCCGGCCGCCTCTATCACCAGGCGCAGTTCCGAATAGGCTTCGTTCCCGGGATCGAGTTCGAACAAGATCCGGCAGGATTTTTTGTCCGCCGAGGTAAACGTTCGAAGCGCGGTTATCGATCCCGGCGAAGTGTTCAATTTCGGCTTTATGGCTTCGCCGTTTTGCGGAAGGCGCAAAATTTCACCAGCGAATTCAACCATAAAACGGCGGCGTTTCGATGACGAACCCCGTCCCGAACGCGACTGCGTGGCGATGGCCAGCGGCGGCTGCTCCGGCGGGTTCCAGCACCAGAACTGCCGGTAAGCGAAAGATGTTTCGCTTCCGGCGGCGAGCGGCTGCTTCGGTTTCCAATAGCCGATAATATTGTCGTTGGCTTCGGAAACGGACGGAATTTCGACCAGTTGAACGCTGCCCGCGGACCAATCGCCGATCGGTTCGATCCAGAGCGAGGGGCGGGTCTCGAAATGCTGATCGTCGTCCTGGTAATGATCGAAATTACGGTCACGCTGGAGAAAGCCGAAACCGCGCGGATTTTCATCGGCGAAGGTTGAAATTTGCAAAGTGTCGCGGTTCGCGACCGGTCGCCACAGCCACTCCCCCTTGCCGGTCAATATCTGAAGGCCGCCTACCTCGCTCACGCTCGGACGCAGATCGTCATTGCAGCGCTCGTCGATCGGGCCGGAGAGATGGGTCGCGCTCATCGTGGCGAGGCCCAAATTATCGACCGCTGCCCTGGCGAAGAGAGCACATTCCGTGTCGATGATCGTGGCTTCGCCGGGCCGCAGGGTAAAGCGATAGGCGCCGGTCACGCTTTCCGAACCGATGAGCGCGTGAATGGCGAGCGCGCCGGCGGCGAGCGTCGGACGTTCGATCCAAACCGTGCGGAATACCGGAAATTCCTCGCCGCGCGGATCGGCGGTCTTGATCGACATGGCCCTTGCCATGGTGCCCAGGGATTGGCCGGGCGCCACGGCGCGAAAAAAACTTGCCCCTTGGAAAACGGCGAGCTCGGAAAAGCCATCCCGGCGTTGCGCGAGCACGCGAAAACCGGAAAAACCTATGTCGTCGGTGCTTTTGGGAACGGCGAGCTTGCCGAAGTCAAACAGCGCCGGATCATAAATAACGCGGCGGGCTTGGCCTTCCGCGACAAGATTGATTTCCATCGGGGTGGAAAAGATGAACCCGCGATGCAATGGCTCGATCGCGAAGCCGGTATTGTCCTTCGCCCAGATCGCGGTCCCCGGGCGCAGCCGAATGGCCGCATATTGTTCGTAGCCAAGGTCGCGAAACACTTTCGGGATGTCGGCCGGAAGCGGTTTGAACGGCTGTTTCGACAAGATTCTGGCGGCGTCGGTTACCATTTTC
>JBATYB010000123.1:0-2048 GCA_049673825.1 Methylocella sp.
ACGAAATTATGCACCGTGAGCCCGGCCATCTGAGTCAAATAGCTCATCGTGGTCTCGGGCGTGTAGGATTGCCAATTGGTGTTGGTGATGAAGCTCACCGACGTATTGAAGGCAAGATCGGGGGAGACCGCGTCGAGATGCTGCGGATTGAAGGGAAGGACCGCCTGCAAACGCTGCAAGGCGTAAAGCGCGAGGAAGCCCGCCAGGCTGAAGGTGAGCATGGCGAGGCCGTAGCTCTTCCAGTCCTGCTCCTCATCTTCCTTGACGCCGCTCAGCGCATAGATCGCCCGCTCAAGGGGCCGCAGCGGAAGCGACAAAAAAGTGCGCTCGCCTTTGAAGACGCGGGTCATATAATAGCCGAACGGCCTCACGAGAAGGACGACCACCGCGCAAAACATCACGATCTGAACAAAACCATTGGCTGTCATGGCGTCTCTTTCTCAAAAGCGCTCAGGGCGTATCAAGGCGATGACGAGATAAATCATGATGACCGCGGTTACGATCGCGCCAAGCAAGTTGTCGAATGTCATAGCTGTTCCCTTACTAGCTGGCGCAGGCGTACAGATAGAGTGCCGTGACGGCAAAGGCCGCCACGCCAATGGCGACGAAGACAAAGTCGAGAGCGAAGCTCATCATTGAATCTCCTTTCCGGCAGGCCGCCGGCCACGCGCAACAGTGCTTTCGTCATCATTCCTCATGACAGCCCTCTATTTTGGAAACACCGGGGCATCCGGGTTAATGGCCTCACGCGGCGCAGGAAAGCTTCACCGCAATGCCGGTGGCGACCAGGCGCTTGAGCTTCACGCCGGTCTCGTCAATCCTGATGATGCCGTCATTTTGGTAGTCGACCCGAATGATCGCGTCGGCGTCGATATCTTCGGCCTTGCGAATGAGTTCGCGCAAGACAAGCTCCCGCCAGTTCTCTCGCAGGGGGGAGCCGCGCGCCGGGTGCCAGGCCGAGGCAGCCTCGATCCTGCCGATCGCATAGAGAACACGTCCTCCTTCGACGGCGCCGGTCGAGCTGATACGCATGATCTCCATCTCCGTATTCACTTCATTTTTGACTGGATTTACCTGTGTCGCCAGAAAATGCTCTAAACCGATTCGAATATCGCGGATGCGGCGTATAGATTCGAGGCTGCTCAGCGGCGCCGGATATAAAAATTCCGTATAACCCGCATTCCCCGGATGACGCCCTGATTTGCCGTGCGGTTGGAGCGATTCAGCTATAATAATCAGCATATTACGTGTTGCTAATCGAGGCAGCCGCGGCGAACCCGGCGGGAGAATCGCATGGCGAGGTTCTCGGGCTCGATTGCGCCGGCTGGCGCGGGGTTCAGTTTCACGGACCGGGGGTCACCGCCGACGCGGGATTGCTCGTCCGCCGCGAACTCGACGGCGCGGCCGAACTCACTCCGATGGCCGCCGAGATGCTGGCCGGCGCGCGCATGGGCCGGAATGGCGGTCACGCGCTTGTCGGGCGCGCCGTGGAGATGGCGGTCCTGGACGGCCCAGGCGATCGATGCGCGCAAGGCAATCGCTTCGCTGCCTCCTTTGCTCAAGGCTTACCTGCGCGCCGGATCGAGATTTGGCGACGGCGCGGCGATCGACGCGCGGTTCGGCACGACCGACGTCTTCACGATCCTGCCGCTCGGCGACTTGGAAGAGCGCTATCAAGACTATTATGGCGGGCCGGTGGAAATGCCGGAAAGCTACGTGGCCTGAGTCTGTTTCAAAAGCCTCGCATTTTTGTATTATCGAATTAACCGAAACGGCGGCCGCTAACGAAGCGGCCTCATAATGGGAGGAAATATTATGCGTAACAATAACAGCAATGGAAACCGCGCCGCATCGGCGCGGGGATTTATGGCCCTCTTCGCCATCTTGGTGGCGATGGGGCTAGGCTTGCTGGCCTCGCCGGCGGCGGCGGCGCCCTTCGCCTATGTCGCGAATGGGCTCGACAACACTGTCTCGGTGATCGAAACGGCCACGCACCCCCGTCTGTGGTGGCCACGGTCCCGGTGGGGAAAGGGCCCACTGCGGTCGCC
>JBATYB010000124.1:0-1610 GCA_049673825.1 Methylocella sp.
CAAACGATCGGTGCCCTCGAGCATCTTGCCGTCCCTGTTGAGCGTGATGCGGCGTTCGTGGATTACGCCGAATCGCGCCTCGTAACCATTATGCGCGACAACCACCATGGTTCCCGAGGGCAGGTCGTGGCGCTCGACATCGACCTTGGTTGGACCCGAGACGATCTGATCGCCGAGCCATTTTCGCAATCCCGTGTGAGAGGCGAAACGGCACGAGGAGGTGTCATCGATAACGAGCGTCGAATGTGCCGCCGTCATGCGGGCCGCCTCGCGCGCCGGCGCGCGATTGGCATCCGGCGCGCCGCAATTGATGACAAGCCGCTGCGCGCCGACCGAAAACTCGAAGGACGAACATCCGGCATGCGCGCGTTGGGAATAAATTTGGGGCGGCGGGCGTCCCGCTTCGATCAAGGCAATGGCGTCCGCCGCCTCGAGGCGCTGGTAGCCCGAGTGCCGCGCGCTGGCGAGCGGCTGCGCCCGCGCGTCGTCATAGGCGAGGATCGTCGCAAGCAGCTCGGGCGGCGTGACGCCCATGCCGTTGAGCAAGGCGAGCGTGCCGTCGCCATGCCGGAACAGACGCAGCATCGGCATCATGCGATCGATCGCGTTGAGGAGTTGCGCTGGGGGTTGTAACCCGCGTGCGGCATAGGCCTGCCGCAAGGGAAGCAAATCCGGCAGCAAGTCGAGCAAGATCTCCGGATTGCGGCTGACGTGGCCGCCGTCGGGAAGAATTTGCCGGTCAAGCTCCTCGGCAAGCGGTTTCGTGCCTTTGCGGGTCAGATTGCGGGTGCCTTCCACGCAAAGACCGAATTCGGCGAGGGCGATCGCGGCAATGAGGCGCGGTTCGCCGGCGAGCCCCCCGGCGATCTTTTGCTCCAGGAAAACCTGGGTGCGGCCGAGACCTTTCATGAAGCGGCGGTAGAAGACGCGGTCGGCGCCATCGAGGATCACCGGCGATTGCGACAGAAACGCAAGCATGCGCCGCGCCGCGACCTCGGGCTCCCACGCCGGAATTGAACTAGGCTTGCCCGCCAAGCTCAAAAAATCATCGACGAGGACGCGGGCATTCGCGCGCGCCACGGCGGTATCTGCCGCCCGCAGATGGCGGAGCCAGCCGAAACCCGCGAGAGCCCGCGCCCACGCGGCCGATCCCGGCTCCAGCTCAAACGGCGAGCGGCCGTGCGCATTGACGATCTTGCCGCCGAAAGCAAAATAGCCGGCATAGATGTCCGCCGCGAGGGTCGGATCGCTGGTCCTTATATCTTGCGGCGCAATCAAGAGCCTCTCCGGCCGCCGCCGCCCTAGCCCGATCGCGGCACGCGCGGGCGCACCGAGGCCTCGCCGCAAAGCCATTCCCGCGCGCGCCGCAAGGAGACCCGCGACGCGAAACCAGTCCTTGAATGTCGCGTCGGCCAGGGCTCGACTCCTCGATCTCACATGCCGGCACGCGATGGAAGCGCGATGCGGGAGGCCAAGACTTTTTCCATGGGCGCGCGATCGCCGGAAGCCGGCGGCCCCGCCTGGAGCATTTCGTTATCGATAAAATTCCTATCGGGTTTATTAACCGCGGCGCAACAGGCGGGCGGCGAAGAAACCATCGAGGCCGGAAA
>JBATYB010000125.1:0-5944 GCA_049673825.1 Methylocella sp.
GCCTTCCAGCATCTCTACAACCACTTCAGGCCGCATGGCGCTCTCGACGGCAAAACCCCAAACCAGTATCTTCAAATCTGCCGAGACCGGAATGCCTCTCCGTCTCATATGTGCTGAGCCCGGACAGACGGATGCCACAGGTTGGATTTATTGGTACAATCAGCGTTGGTTCGATTACACCGGCACCACGCTTCAGGAAATGGAGGGCTGGGGCTGGCAAAAAGTCCATCATCCAGATCACGTCGACCGGGTGGTTCGGAAACTCCGGCATTCTTTCGACACGGGCGAGCCCTGGGAAGACACGTTTCCGCTCCGGAGCAAAGACGGCGAGTACCGGTGGTTTCTTTCGCGGGCGCTGCCGATCCGCGACGAGCATGACCGTATCCAACATTGGTTCGGTACCAACACCGATATTACCGAGCGCCTCAGAGCCGAAGGGCAGCGTACGATCCTTGTCAACGAGTTGAACCATCGCGTGAAGAACACGCTTGCGACCGTGCAAGCCATTGCCGCTCAAACGCTTCGCAATGCCAATGTTGATTCGAGCGTGCGGGATACCTTCGAGTCGCGCCTTGTCGCACTCTCGAATGCGCACAGCATTCTCACGCAGGAGAGCTGGGAAACGGCCGAGATTCACGACGTCATGGCGCGGGCGCTTGAGCCGCATGCCGGTCGCGAGCGGCTCACGGTGCACGGCCCATCGATCCGGCTCTCGCCGAAGGCTGCAATCGCAATCGCGATGGGGATGCATGAGCTTGCCACCAACGCCGTGAAATATGGAGCCTTGTCCAATCGGACAGGTCAGGTTGCCGTCACCTGGAAGGTCGATGGACCAAAGCCGGGTACTTTGCACCTGCAATGGAAGGAAAGTGGCGGACCCACTGTTAAGCCGCCAAGCCGAAAAGGCTTCGGATCGCGACTGATCGAACGTAATCTCGTGTACGATTTGAACGGAACGGCAAAGATCGACTATCAGCCCGAGGGCATCGTATGTACCATCACAAGCAAGCTCGGCACAGCACCCGGCGAAATCCTTAAGGGGCATTCATGATGGAGGCGGTATGACCCGTGAGATGCCCTGTCGCCAAGTGCTCATTGTCGAAGACGAAGGCATGGTGGCCATGCTGTTGGAAGATATGCTCACCGATCTCGGACATGAGGTCGTCGCCACCGTCGGCCAGATGGATCGGGCGGCTGAACTAGTCGCCGAAGCCGCGATCGATGTTGCGGTTTTAGACGTGAACCTCAATGGCGAGCACACCTATTCGCTGGCAGCCGTGCTCAAGTCGCGTGGCGTTCCTTTTATTTTCGCGACGGGATATGGCACTGCCGGATTGAATGAGGAGTGGAGGAGCGCGCCAGTTTTGCAGAAGCCGTTTCAGGCAAGGGATCTGAAACGCGTCCTGCGCGAGGTGTTCGAGCACCGGGCCGTTTGAGGGGACGCCGCGCAATGGGCGGCGCCCCGCGCGCAGGGCTTAAGCCAAAGCCGCGCTTAAAGGCCATTCCTGATTCTTCGTTACAGGCGAGATCGCCCAAAGAGCGCTGCCCGGCCCGTCAGTAATAATGGCGATGGTGCCGGCGATGGCGATAAGCCGAGCGGTGCTCATACCTCCAATGGCGATGGTAACGCGGCCCGACGCCGAGTGCCCCGTTCACCCCGCCGACCGCGCCGCCCACCGCGCCGCCGACAATACCACCTACCGGGCCGGCGGCGGCATTGCCTTCCGCCCCGCCGCGCTGCATTCCCCCAATTATGCCTTGGGCATGAACCGCGATAGGCGCGGCGAGCAAAGCCGCAACCGTGGCAAACTTCAGAATTTTCAGCATCTTGACCTCCAAGATTACATAGTTGAGACAACTTCCATATTGCTTGGTTTGCCGTAGGTTGTTTCGCTTCAGCCGGTCATCGAAAGAGCGCAACCATTGGACAGACTACTATCCTTGGCGTAGCAGCGACGGCGGGGCGTTTGGCGTGACCGGGAAACGCCCCGCCGCCGATGGCTCAATCGATCACTTGAACCACCGCGCGCGTTCGCGGATCAACCAGAACGGCGTGGTCATTAATCACCGTGTAGCGGTAGCGGGGGGAAACGCCATATTCGCGAGGCACCCGGTAAAAGACTGCCCCGGAAGGCGGCAGGATCATTCCAACTTGCGGATCCTCGCTGTAGCGATAAGCGGAGCGGTGTTCGCGTATGACGTAGTCGCGAAAGCGCGGAACCTCTTGTACTCCCAACAGGCCGCCGATTCCGCCCGCGACGCCGCCAACCACGCCACCGACCGCGCCACCCACGGGCCCGCCTACGGCGCTGCCTTCGGCTGCGCCACGTTCCGCGCCGGTAGGAATGCCTTGAGCCTGGGCCGCGAACGGCGAGGCGAGCAGAGCCGTGACCACGGCTATTCCAAATCTTTTCTGCATCGTCGGTTTCTCCTTTTCTTCCCCGATTGCCGGGCTAAACATCAGCCTTCGCCAAAAGTTCCGTGACCGGGCGAGGCGGAAATCGCCTTCGCTGGCCCGTTGAGCCGGCCGGTTGCTGCGGTAATGCTTCGCGAGGACGCGCGCTTGCTAAGTTTCGCGGGGAATGATAGGCGCGCCCGATGGATTGTCCGCGCGCCCATTACCATCCGACGATTTCGTCCCGCGCGGGCGACGGGCGATGACCATCCGCTTCCACAAGGGCGATCTGCCGGACGATGCGGATTTTGGTAATTGCGTCGCGATCGACACCGAGACCTTGGGGTTGGTTCCGCATCGGGACCGGCTCTGCGTCGTCCAATTGTCGCGCGGCGACGGGTCCGCCGATGTCGTTCAAATCGGCTCCGGCCTGACCCAGGCGAAAAACATCGAGCGGCTCCTTGCCGACCCAAAGGTCACAAAGCTGTTTCATTTCGCCCGTTTCGATGTCGCGGTTCTGTTCAAGACCTTTGGGGTCATGGCGGCGCCCATCTATTGTACCAAGATCGCCTCCAAGCTCGCCCGGACCTATACCGACCGGCACGGCTTGAAGGATTTGACGCGCGAGCTTCTCGGGGTCGAATTATCCAAGCAGCAGCAATCCACCGATTGGGGCGGCGCGACGCTCTCGGAGGCGCAGCTTTCCTATGCGGCGTCCGACGTCCTCTATTTGCATGCCTTGCGCATCCGCCTCGACGCGATGCTCAAGCGCGAGAACCGCTTCGAGATCGCCGCCGCCTGTTTCGATTTTGTGCCCACAAGGGCGCGTCTCGACCTGATGGGCTGGGCCGATGCGGATATATTTTCGCATCAATAGGCACAGCCCTAGCTTGAGCCCGCCATGACTTCGCCTTTCTTGCTTGCTGTCTGAGGCGACTGAGCGCGGCCTTGCGCCCACCCTGGCACCTGCCTGACCGAACCAAGCCCCGGCCGAGGTGACGCACAAGGATTATTAAGAATTTTTGGGATTTCTAGAGCCGCGGCCATGTTCGTTTGTGGTTTGAGGAATTTCGCGCAGCCTGGAGCTTGGGTCCCTTGTCTCAGTATGAAGCTCTACGAGTGAAGAAATCGCCGGGCGGCACGGGTGCGCCAGCGGGCGCTTTGAGCCGCGCCGATGGTCTCGCCCGCCGGGAAAACCCGGAGAATGCCAAGCTCGCTTGGCCGGACGTCGCAACGGCCGGAATCAGCAGGTTGGACGATGGCCCGGCGGACGCCGGCGCGGTGCGTTTCGACGTGACGCCGGCGCTTTGGCGCGGCGGCTTCAAGGCGGCACACCGTCATTCGGCGCGGGTGCGGTTGTTTCGCCGCGCCGCGATCGCCGGTTCGCTTCTCGCGATCACGCTCATCTCCGCGGTGGCTCTATGGAACCCCTTGAGGCACCTGCGGGGCAACATTTCCGTCGGCCGGGCCGCGCTTGACGGCACGAAAATCACCCTGGATTTTCCGAAAATCTCCGGGGTTCAGCCGGACGGGCGCCCCTTTGAGATCAAGGCGCGTTCCGGAACCCAGGACATTACGGTGCCGGACATCATCGAACTGCTCGGCGTCGATTCCAAGATCGGGGCGGCGGACGCCTCGACAACGTGGGTGAGCGCCGCGCGCGGCATCTACGACAGCTTGCACGACAAAATGACCCTGGAAGGCGACATTCGAATCAAAAGCAGCACGGGTTACGACATTTGGTTGAGAACTGCGCGGATCGATTTCACCACCGGCGGCCTTGTCTCCGAGGAGCCGGTCACGGTGATTCTCGACGGCGGGACGATCGCGGCGCGGCAACTGGATGTCAGCGACCATGGCCACAAGGTCTCGTTCGGCGGCGAGGTGACCTCAATGATCGACACCGGGGCGGGGGAGCCCGAAGCCGCCGGAGCCTCGATGGGGAGCGGGAAATGACCGGGCGCTTGGGTGCGGCCGTTCTTGCTTTGGTTATTTTGGCTTCGGTGGTCTTTCCGGCGTATGCGGAAAAGCCACGCTCCGGCGCGATTCTGCCGGGCGGCAATTCCAAGGATCCCGTCAATATCGCCGCCGCCAAACTGGATTATTTCGACAAGGAACAAAAGCTAGTCTACACCGGCAACGTCGTTGCGACGCAAGGAGAAACCAAGCTCCAGGCCGGCACGCTGGTCATTTTCCTGACGCCGAAGGATGCCGCGGCACCGGCCGGAGCTCCATCGTCGTCGAGCCAGATTCGCCGCATGGAAGCGGCGGGACCGGTGACCATCGTTTCCAAGGACCAGATTGGCACCGGCGACAGCGGCGTTTATGAAAAATCGGAGAACAAAGTCTATCTCATCGGCAACGTCACATTAACCCAGGGACCGAATGTAACCAAAGGCGATAAATTGATCTATGATTTGACGACCAATCAGGCGGCGGTAACCGGCCGGGTCAGGAGCATGTTTCTGCCGAGCGGCGGCACCGGAAACGCAAAGGAGCCAAGGCCGGCGAGACCGGATGGCGCACCGAAACCCGATCGCGCGGCAAAGTCCTCCTGACGAGCGGCTTTCGCGGGGCGCGGCAAAACTCTCGCTGGTTACCCTCGCGACGCACATTCCGGCGAGCGGGGTGTGCCGGCGCCGGCGGCGAGGCTTTGACGACACTTCCTGCCATCTCGAAGGTTGCTGGTGCTCTTGATCACGCCTAATGTCCCGCCCCCTCTCGTTCGCGGCTCTTCGCTGCGAACGCAGAGGATAGGCAGGCCACTGAAACCAAGGAGCTAGTGTCCCGGTTCCGGCGCGCAATCATTAGGAGAGAAAGTAATGGCTAACCCGAAACCAACGGTCTGCACCGAGAACATCACCTATATTTTCTATCGCGACGTTCCCGCGGCTCTCGACTGGCTCACCCGCGCCTTCGGGTTCGCCGAGACAATGCGGACGGCAACGCCGAACGGCGGCGCTCATGGCGAGATGACGCTCGATGGCCAGCGCATCATGATGGGACAGGGCAGGAAAGAATGGCGAATGACGAGCGCTCACTTGGCTGGAGCGGCAACCCAGGGCATCTTCATCTATTTGGCCGATGTCGACGCGCACTACGAACGGGCACAGGCCGCGGGGGCGGAGATCGTCAAACCGCCAGAAGACCTCCCCTACGGACGCAGCTACACCGCCCGAGACCCCGACGGGCATCCCTGGTTCTTCACGACGCCTCCCGCCGAACGCTGATCGAACTCAGCCGCGGTCATCGCAAGGATTGTCGTGTGGCACTTCGTCTGGCAATAAACGCAACGAACTTCGGGATCGGGACACTCGCCCAGACGCCGCGCGGCTCGCGCCCCGTTTTGCCTTGCAGGAAACTATGCTTCGATGGCGACGCGGCGGGGCGCCACTAGGTTGGAATTGCGAAGGATTTTTCTTAATTTGCGCGCGCCACCGGCCCTTTTTCCTTTTGCCGCCTTCGCTCGGCTGCGAGGCACGTTCCGGCCTGGCACGGAACCGCGGACGGCGCTGCCGGCGGGCGATGGCGCTTGGACGGAAGCGCGGG
>JBATYB010000126.1:0-3213 GCA_049673825.1 Methylocella sp.
CTCGGAAAACTGAACTCGTGCGCCAGGCTCGTTAGAAAACCCGGGATGCCGCCCGGCACGGCTTGTTCGCCTGCATCGAAGGATCCTCCAATCGTCGGCGGCTTCACTCCGCCCTCGGGCATATCACCCCCAAACAGGCAGGGCGCCAAGCCGCTTAATAGTGTCCGCCAAATCGGGGGAAGGGCGATTTGTTACGTGCTCTATTTGGCAGTTTGACCGAGCCCGTGACGTACAGGTGCTATTCGCGAGGTCCGGCTTGATCTTGTCGCGGTCGTGATATTGCTTGTCTTTTGGCAGCGTCGCAGGTTGCCGTCACGATCGGAGCTTATTTCCGGCGGGCGGAGTCGTCGACGACCACGGGTTTCACCCGATCTCCGTCCCGCAGGAATGCCCCCGCGCGGGCAACGACCATGTCGCCTTCTACGATGCCTTGGCGGATCTCGACATTCCCTTCGGACTGCAGACCGGTTGTGACAATTCGGGATTCAATTCTCTCGTCATGGACCACTTGTACAACGGAGCCCTCCTGGCCGTACAGCAACGCCGAGAGAGGAACGGCGACTCTGTCGCATCTTTGTCCGGAGTTGATCATGGCGCGGCCAAACATGCCGGCTTTCAGCCGCTCGTCGAAGCTGATCGAGACACGTACTTCGCCCAGTTGAGTCGTCGAATCGACCGTCTTGGACACAAATCGCACGCGGCCCGGCAACTCGCCCACCCCGACGACCTTGATCTTCGCCGGCAGCCCAGAAAGCAGCCTGGAGAGGCTCTTTGTCGAGATCTGTGCCGACAATTCCAACTCACCGCCAGCAATTATTTGGAATAGCGGCTCCGCTCTCGCCGATGCCATGCTTCCGATGACGGCGCTCGCCTTGCCGATAATTCCGGCGACCGGAGCTTGTACCGAAACGGGGTCTCCCGAGCCTTGTTGAGCTTCAGGATTCGCGAGTTGCGCGAGCGCCTGGCCCACGTTCACCTTAGCTCCGGCCTCGACCAGAACCTTCGATATCTGCAAGCCTTCCCGGTCCGGCCGCACCTGGACTTCGTGTCTCGGAACGAGCACGCCGGTGATTTCCGTCATGTCGTCGAAGCAGGTCTTCTTCGCCTTTGTCACGCTCACTGCCGCGCCCGTGGATACCTTTGGTCCGGGCCGGTCGGCGGCAAATAATTGCGACGTTTCGACCAAAAAAAGGCTCGTTGGCACGAATAATGCGGCCAACCCGAACTTGGCGATCCGAAATCGGATAAACGTTGTCATGTCTCTCGACCCAAACTGGCTTTCCTTCAGGCCGCTCATTTCATTCCCTGCCGTTGTCACGCCCACACCGGGGACATCGGCGGAAATTTATTGGGTGGCGCATCCGCGGCCAAGCCCCGAACTGTCTCCGTTGCATCATCCCTCTCATTCGGCATTTCGCTCCCTAGACTTTTGCCTACGTTAAGATGTCTTCGAATTCGGCTGAGGCGGAGACGGATCCACGGAAACCCTGACCCGATTAGCGGCTTTGGCGCTCGCGCGCTCTCGCAAACGCGCGGGTGAAAGAGGTGCTGCCGACTCATAAGTCATTGGCCGCCGATGGAGACGCGGAGACCGGCCCTTGGCATTGGAATTCGTCCCGCCAGGCCAGGACCTCGAAGGCCGGCATAGGTCTATTGAAACCCTTCAGGTTCAGTGCGCCAATGTGCGCGGCGTCGACAAATCGTTCAATTAGGCCGAACGCCCGTTGGCTGATCACGATCTGGCCTGCCTTTGCCTCGTCGCAGAGCCGCGACGCGAGATTGGTAACGCTCCCCACTGCCGCGTATTCCAGGCGGCGGTCGAACCCGACTTGTCCAAGAGTAGCATAGCCGAGAGCAATTCCAATTCCGAATCCGAGAACGTGTCCGCGGCCGCGCCAGTTCTCGGAAAGCTTGCCAACACAGTCGCGCATCTCCACCGCCATTCGGACGGCGCGACTTGTATGGTCCGGATAGGGGATCGGATCGTTGAACAGGATCAAGACGCCGTCCCCGGCGAACCGGTCCAACGTGCCCTCATAACGGAAAATGATTTCTCCCAGCGCGGCATGGTACTCGCGAAGCACCCTCATGACTTCTTCAGGCTCGGCACTCTCCGTAAAGGCGGTGAATCCTCTCAAGTCGCAGAACACCACGGTAACCTCGCGGCGGTGGCTCGCCAACAGCGACGCATTCTCGTCGGAGGAGGCAATCACTTGGGCCACCTGGGGCGCCAGGAACCGTTGCAGACGGCCGATCCGCTCGATTTCCGCCAATTGCTTCGCCACCCGCTCTTCCAGCAAACGGTTCCAAGACCCCAATTGCTCGGTCTGTTCCCTGAGCTTTTTTGCTTGCTGCTGGACGGTATCGTGCGCTTTCGCTAGCTCTCGGCCTTTCCGATCGATTTCGCGGAACAGCCGGGCGTTCCGCATGGCGAGGACCGACTGGTGAGCAAAGGTCTGCATCAATCCGATCGTATTCGATGGCAATGCCCCGGTCGCTTTGCGCTGTACGACCAGTGCGCCGAGAACCTCGTCCTGGCCCGCCAGCGGAACAACGAGAATAGAGTGTATCGAAGCGACCAGCGGGAGCCCGTTCAACGGATAGTCGGGCGCGTTCAACACATCCGGGATGGATATGGGTTCTCGCTTTCTCGCGGCGATACCCATGAGGCAGTCGTTTTCGTCGATCCGGACGGAGCGTACGGCATCCACCAGGGACTGCTCGATACCACAGGCTTGCGCGAGCTCGAACACACCCAAGGAGCCGTTGTAGCTGTAAATGGCCCCGGCATCGGCGTGCGTGATTTCGACCGCGCTGGTGACGATCGTAGCCAGCACCGCATCTAGGTCGAGCGAGGAGTTGATGGCACGCCCGGTCTCCTCGAGCACCTTCAATTCCCGCACGGATTGGGCGAGGTCGCGCGTGCGATCCTCGACTTTCTCCTCCAGGCGCGAGTAGGATTCCTGGAGCTGACCGGCCATTCGGTTGAACTGTTCGGCGAGTTCCTCCACCTCATCTCCTGTTCGCACGTCGATGCGGTTACCGAATTCGTTCGCCCCGAGCTCGCGGGCGCCGGCTTGAAGCTGGCGAATCGGAACGACCATTCGGCGCGCTAGCAGCATTCCGGCGCCGATTGCAAGCATAAGACCCAGCGTCAGAAGCAAGCCAATACGCGCCAACATATCGTAGATCGGAGCGAGTGCCCGGCTCAGG
>JBATYB010000127.1:0-8803 GCA_049673825.1 Methylocella sp.
GGCCAAACCGGCGGCGCCAACGCCGGCGCCAACGTCGATCGCAAGGCCGGAAAAATCGGCCGGAGCCGCCGCCGCGAGAAGCACGGCGTCGGTGCCGCAACGGTGGCCTTCGGCCGGCTGACAAAGCAGGAGCCGGCCGCCGAGAAACGCATCGGCGACGACCGGGGGCGGGCGATCGCCAACTGCCTCAGCCATCACTCAATTCCGCGCCGAGCCCTGCCTCCGCCAATGCCCTCCGCGCGCGCGCCGCGGCATCGGCCGCGACAAGCACCTGGCGCGGCAAAAGGGACAAAGATCCTTCGAGCGCGCTCATATGGCGGTCGGCGACGAATACCACAAGGCCGATTTCCGCGAGAATTGCTTCAACCCGCGAAATCAACACAAGGTCGTTGGTGCGCAGAAGCTCGATCAATCCGCCTCCAACACAATCGCGATGGCGCCAAAACCGGCGCGCGGAACGGCATCCCATCGTGTAACGATTTCGGGCTTTTTATCAGTCCCCCGCGGACTTGCCTTGGCATTTGTTCCATGCTGGGCATTAACGCAATCTGGGGTTTGCCCGCCAGCCCTTTGAGGGGGAAAACAGACCCGGCGAGACCGGCCGGATCGCGCTCCTAGTTGCGAAGCGCGAAGCCGCGCCCTAATAGAGCGCTAAGCCGCGCCTTAGTGAGCGCCGCCGATAGTCGGAGAATTCAAGCTTGGGCGTTGTCATCCCCCTCGACGAAAAAATGCAGGAGCCCGGCATCGACGGGCTGCTCGCCTTGGTGGAGCAGGATATGGACCGCGTCAATCAGACGATCCTTTCCCGCGCGGCCTCCGATGTTTCCATGATCCCCGAAGTCGCCAACCATTTGATCTCGTCGGGCGGCAAGCGGCTGCGTCCGATGCTAACCTTGGCGACCGCCGGGCTTTGCGGCTATGCCGGGGCGGGACATATCAAGCTCGCCGCCGCGGTGGAATTCATGCATACCGCCACGCTGCTCCACGACGATGTCGTGGACGAGAGCGACATGCGCCGGGGCAAGCTCGCGGCGCGCATGCTATGGGGCAACGAGGCGAGCGTTCTCGTCGGCGACTTCCTCCTCGGCCAGGCTTTCAAGATGATGGTCGAGGTGGGCTCGCTCCCCTGCCTCGATACGCTCTCGTCCGCGGCCGCCGTCATCGCCGAAGGCGAAGTCATGCAGCTGTCCGCCGCCAAGGATACCGCGACGAGCGAGGACGATTACCTCGCGGTGATCCGTGCCAAGACGGCCGCCTTGTTCGGCGCCGCTTCGGAGGTCGGCGCCCTGCTCGGAGGGCGGCCGAAGCCCGAGATCGCGGCTTGCCGCGGCTACGGCCTGAACTTCGGCATCGCGTTCCAGCTCATCGACGACGCGCTCGACTACGGCGGAACGTCGGCCAAGCTCGGCAAGAATACCGGCGACGATTTCCGGGAAGGGAAGATAACCTTGCCGGTCGTTCTGTCGTTCCGGCGGGGTTCGCAAAAGGAACGGGTGTTCTGGCGCCGCTCCCTGGAGCAAGGCCAAATCGCCGAGGGCGACCTCGAGACCGCGATCGCGACCATGCACAAGCGCCGCGCGCTCGCGGACACCATCGAGCGAGCCCGCCATTATGGCGCGATGGCGCGCGACGCCCTGGAGCTGTTTCCTGCCTCGGCGTGGAAATTCGCCCTGAGCGACGTCATCGATTTCTGCGTCAACCGCGCCTATTGATCTTCCCGCGGCACCGGTTCGCCGATCGAGAGCCGATCCTTCCTTGACAGCTGCCACCGCGCAATCGAGCCCGTCGATTCGCCCCATTCTGGCACGCTCCTAGCCCGCCTCCAGTAACCTGTTCTCAAGCTTACCAGGCAATAAACATCGCGGGCAGGCGGCATGCGCCAAGGCCTGCGGCGAGCGTGAGACGCGCATGGGTTATTCGCGGACCGGTTGGGCGGCGGGCGCCATTGCGCCATGGTGCCTTGGCATGGCGCTTGCCGTCTCGATCAGCGCGGATGCCGGCCAGGAAGCCGCGTCCGGTGCGTCTTTCGCGCCTTTGCCGTTGCGCGCCCCGGCGCCGCCCGCCGTGTTGGTCCCGGCGCAACCGCCGGCGCTTGGCCCCGATCTCGGCAAGTTCCCGGGCGAGGCACGAAAGGTCTTGCGACAGGCGAGTCTGTCGATCGGAGGCGGCGAAGAATTCAAGCGTCTGCCCGATGAAATCGAACCGCGCGCCGATTTGAAACGCAATGCCCGGCGGTTTCCAGAGGTCGACCGCAGCAACAAGGGAGATCCCTGGGCTGGACTACGGCCGGCATTCGACACGCGACTTCGCGATTCCCAAGGCCTCGCCAAATTCCGCGCCGACGATCTGATTTTCCATCATGACGAAACCCGGCCGGCGGGTGCTTTCGCGGTTCCGGACGACGAAGCATCCGGCCCGGACAGCGGCTTCGAGCCATGGCCCGCTGGCGACAGTCCGGTAACGGCGTATTCCAGCGCCGAGGCGTCGCCGGGCCGGGACGGGTCCGCGGTAACGATGCGGCCAGCCACGATCAACGAGCGGCTGACGCAAGGAGCGACGCCCGCGATCCGCCGCGCGATCGCGCTCGGATCGGCGACGCCCGCCCCGGCGGATTCGGCACCGGTCGAGGTCGTGGCGCTCCCCGGGGTGCCTCGGACGCCCGGCATCGGCGAGATTCCCGCGACGGGGGTGCGGCCAAATTACGCGGCGCTCATCGATCGGGACAAATCGGCGCCGGAAAATCGCTGCCTTGCCGAAGCCATCTATTTCGAAGCCCGCGGCGAATCCGGGGAAGGTCAGGCGGCGGTTGCACAGGTTGTCTTGAACCGGGTCTCGAGCGGGCTTTATCCGGCGACGATCTGCGGCGTTGTCTACCAAAACCGGCGGCATTACAACGCTTGCCAGTTCTCTTTCGCCTGCGAAGGCAAATCCCCGCGCATCGACGAACCCGATGCTTGGCGGCAGGCGGTCCACATCGCCGGCGAAATCACAACCGGCAAGACCTATGTCTCCGATATCGGCGACTCGACCCATTATCATGCCAGTTATGTCCGGCCACGCTGGGCAAGAAGACTTGAAAAAATGAACGTTATTGGGCATCATATTTTCTATAAGCTAAGGCCTGGGCAGAGCTGATCATTCGCGGTTTCGCGCCAACCCGTCCGAATGGCCGCCCCGAGCGATTTGGATTTGCCTCCGGCACCGGAGTGTCGCCCCAACGTGAAACCGGGTTCAAATTAGCCGGGGCACCGCAAAACGGCCATGTTCGTCGCGAGACATCACGTGATCGCGCCGCTGGCGGCCGGGCTATCGCCTCTTGCACGGAAAGACGGTTATATGCCGATCAAGGTGAAGTTTGCCCAGAAAGATCATGGCCGTAAAGATCGTGGCCGCCGCCGGGTCTGGCGGGGGTTGGCCGCGCTCTTGCTGCTGGCGTTGACTTTTCCGGCCGCGCTAGCGAGCGCGCAAGCGCGGGCGCGGGAAAATTTGGCCATAGCGGCCCCTTTCGAGGTCGGCGAAAGCCCGTTCGGCAATTATCTCGCCGCGCTTGTCGCGGGCTCCGAGCGCGATACCGTGGCCGCGGCAACTTTCTTTCGCGAGGCGCTGCGGTCCGATCCGCGCAATCCGAATCTGATTGAGCGCGCCTTCGTCGCGGCGGTCTCGAACGGCAATATGCAGGACGCCTTCGGCCTCGCCGAACGTGTGCTCGCGCACGATCCAAACAATAGCCTGGCGCACCTCGCCCTAGGCGTCAAGGCAATCAAGGCGAAGCGGTTCGCCGCGGCGCGCGCCTATTTCGCAAAGGGCGGCGCCGGCCAGCAGCGCGACATTACCGCGACGCTGCTGACCGCCTGGACCTATGCGGGCGGCGGCGATACGCGCCGCGCGCTCAACCTCGTCGCTAAGCTCCGCGGCGAAAATTTCGCTGTTTTCCGGGATTATCATGCTGCCCTCATCGCCGATGCCGCTAATGATTCGCAAGAAGCCTCGAAGCGAATCAAGGCGGCCTACGCCGCCGACAAGAACACTCTGCGTCTTGTCGATGCCTATGCCCGTTTCATGGTCCGCCACGGCGACCGCGACGAAGCGCTCCGGGCCTATGATGCCTTCGATCAAATTGTTCCCAACCATCCAATCGTCGTCGCCGCGCGCGCCGACATCAAGGCCGGCAAACCGCTTGAACCGCTGGTCAAGGATGCCGTGGAAGGCGCGGCCGAAGTGCTCTATGGCCTTGGCGCCGCCGGCAACCAGCAAGGCGACGAACTCGCGGCCATGATCTATCTGAGGCTCGCGCTCTATCTCACCCCGCAAAACAGCCTCGCCATCATCACCTTGGGCGATATCTACGAGCGCCTCAAACAGAACGAGCAGGCCATCGACGTGTATGAAATGGTGCCGGAGAAAGATCCCTTGCGCACCACGGCCGATATCCAGACCGGCCAGATTCTCGAAGCCTTGGGCCGCCCGGACGACGCCGCTAAATTTCTCAAGCGGATCGTCGACGAAAACCCGGGTAACGAGGACGCCTTATCCGCGCTCGGCAATCTGCAACGCGCGCACAAGCATTATGCCGAGGCGATCGAAACCTATTCGCGTGTCTTGGCCGCGGCGGGCAAGCCCGAGAAAGCCAATTGGCCAATTTATTATTTCCGGGGGATTTCCTACGAGCGCGAGAAGAAATGGCCGGAGGCGGAGGCCGACCTCGTCCAGGCGCTCGCTCTTTATCCGGACCAGCCCATGGTCTTGAACTACCTTGGCTACAGCTGGGTCGATCAGGGCATGAACCTCGACGAAGCCTTCAACATGCTGCGGCGGGCGGTCGAGCTGCGGCCGACCGACGGATATATCGTCGATAGTCTCGGCTGGGCGAATTACAAGCTCGGCCGCAACGACGAGGCGGTAAAGCAACTCGAACGGGCGATCGACCTCAAACCTTCCGATCCCGTGATCAACGACCATCTCGGCGATGCCTATTGGCGTGCGGGACGCAAGCTCGAGGCGCATTTCCAATGGAACCACGCACGCGACCTCGATCCCGAGCCGGAGGATAAGGTCAAAATCCTGCACAAGATTGAACATGGCCTCGACGACGAGCCAAATCCGTCCGCGGCTCAAACCGAACCGAAGAAAAACGGCGGCTGATGCGCGCCGCGCCGGGGCAGAACTCCAACGCGCCGAGGTAGCGCCATGCGGGATATTGCGCAGCGCACGGCCGGGGCTCGTCCGCCGATGATCGCTTCCAATGAACTTTGACCGCGGCATCCGTCTTGCCCGAAACCCTCACCGAACGCGCGCCCGCGAAAATCAATTTGACTCTGCATGTGACCGGCCGCCGCGCCGACGGCTGGCATACGCTCGAAAGCCTTGTCGCTTTGTCGCGCGGGGGCGATACGCTTAGTCTCGCCGACGGCGAACCGCTCTCGCTTTCCGTCGAGGGTCCGGGCGCGGCGGCCTCCGGCAGCGTCGAGGACAATCTCGTTTTGCGCGCGGCGCGTCATTTCGCGCGGCGTTATCCGGGTGCTAGGCTCGGCTCGTTCCATCTTGTCAAGCGGTTGCCGGTGGCGGCGGGCCTCGGCGGCGGATCGTCCGATGCAGCGGCGGCGCTGCGCCTGCTCGCCCGCGCCAACGGCTTTGCGCTCGACAAAACGGGCGTGATGGAAGCCGCGCGGGCAACCGGAGCGGATGTCCCGGTTTGTCTCATGGGCCGCGCGCGGATGATGCGGGGGGTGGGCGATGAGCTAGGCCCTTTGCTCGCGCTGCCGCCGCTCATCGGCCTGCTCGTCAATCCGGGCGAGCCGGTCGCCACGAAAGACGTTTTCTCACTGATGAAGATCGCGCCTGGCGCGGCGACCGGTTTCGGCGGACACCCTGAGCTTTATCCAGGAATGCCGGCGGACGCATTGATCGCGGCTTTGCGAAAGGGCCGCAACGATTTGGAGAGCGCCGCGTGCCTGCTCGCCCCGGTCATTGGCGACGTGCTGGCCGTGCTTGCCGCCGCGCCTGGTTGCCGCCTCGCCCGCATGTCGGGGTCCGGCGCGACATGTTTTGCTCTCTTCAAGGATTGCGGGTCCGCGGCACGGGCGAACAAAGCGATTCGTCGCGCGCATCCCTCCTGGTGGACGAAGACCTACGCCTTGAGCTGAGGCAATTACTTGTCAATAGGGCGCGGCGCTCTCTGCTCGCATGTCCATATCAATGCCTTAGGGCCGTCGTGGCCGAGCCAAATTGGCTCAAAAAATCGCCTATATTTGGCGAACGTGACAACGCCCCAGAACGCCTTGTCACTCGGCGGTCGCGACCTCGGCGTGAGTTGACACGGGCGCCATCGCCTCGAATACGCCGTCCCGTCGGATGAGTGCATGGACGAGCGCCGCCGCAACATGCAACAGGATCAGGGCAAAGAACACGAAAGCAAGATAGAAGTGCGCATCCCAGAGCAGTGCATGCAGGCTGTCGCTCTGCGGTAGGATCGCTGGAAGGCGCACGCCCCTGAACAGCACGACCGGGTAGGCGGCCGCCGATAGCATCCCCCAGCCGATCAGCGGCATGGCGATCATTAGGACATACAACGCGTAATGCGACAGTTGCGCCGCGAGCTTCATCGGCTCGGGCAAGCCGGCCGGCAGCGGCGGCGCACCCAGGCGCAGGCGCACCACCAGGCGGACGAGCGCGAGCACCAGAATTGCGATCCCGAGCGGCTTGTGAATCGAAACGAGCGTCAGATACTTGGGCATGACGGTGGACACCATGCCCACGCCGATGAAGAGCATCGCAAAGATGCAGACCGCCATGAGCCAGTGCAGCAGGCGCTGGAGCGGGGTGAAGCGTTGGCGGTCCCCGATCATGGCTTGGCGTCCGTTGCAGTTCGGGGATAGTCCTTGGCCTCCGCCGTGCGACGATCAAATGACTTCGCGTAGGTCGACGACCGCGCGGCCGGGAACGGGTCGTCCGACGTCCGCATGCCGGTTGGCAGGACGGTCGGATCGAAGTTGATGTCGCGGCACGGGCCATCCCGCTCGGGTTGGATCTGTTGCACGGTGAGCGTGCCGACCTCGACGGTACGACGGTCCTCCGGCCAGGCCTTGCTCGGGTCCCCAGTGGGATCGCCGGGATTGGCGACGGTCACTACCATGGTCCAGCGCAGCGGCCCGCCACGGACCCGCTCGGCTATCTCTTGCTCAAGGAAGTTGGGACCGCGCTTCGCGAGATCGTCGGGGGAGATCGGGATGGGTTGTGCCGCCGGCAGGAGCGACCATCGCACGGCGTGCTCCGCGCCGGAATTATCGATCAAGATGAAACTGTTGAGACTGTTGTACCGCTCTTCCGCGTAGCTGCCCGTCCAGGGGGCGCTCTTGGCCCAGGCACCGAACGCCGCGATCTCCGGATGCACACCAGCGAATGTCTTCATCGCGTTCGGGTCCTTGCTCGCCGAGGCAACCAAATGCTCGTAAAAGGCTTGTGGCGTCGACACCGGAAAGAATGGGGGATCGATCATGGCGGTGCGCCATTCCTGCCGGTCCGGAGTCGAGATCCGCAGTCCCATGCCCCGCACCCGGACCGTCGCATCCGGCGCGTTCGGGTCGGCGGTGGCGAGATTGAAGCGCCCGAGGGCCGGATACTGGCCGCGGGTGAAAACCTGACCCCGCGAGAGCGCCGCCCCGGCCCCATTTGCTTCGAACATGCCGGTAAAGCAGATGCCCTTGGCATGGTTGCGGCGATGGCCGAGCGGCACGCCAGTGGGAGGAGTGAACGCATCCACCAGCTTGTCCGGCGTGAGGCGCTGGGGCGAGAACCATCCCGCCGTGTAGGCGAAGGCGGCAGCAGCGCCACCGATGACAACGGCGATCAGCAGGAGCGATCCAAACACGGAACGCGCGGGCCACAGAACCGGCTGGGCCATTCAACTCTCACTGTTACGGTGAAAAGTCCTTCGAGCAAACTTACTCTTCCTGCGCGTCATGACCATTTTGTTGAAGATCCGTTCATCCTGTCAAGAGTCCCCAACAGGTCTCGCGCCGGCTGATTCGCAACGAATCCTCGGCACGCCCGGCCGCCTCGAATCGAGCTTAAACGTTGGCGCTCGTCTTGCGACGCAGCCGGATGACGACGTCCACCTTGGCGATTTCGTAGCCCTCCGGCGGCGTGACATCGCCGGCAAATTTCATCCCCTCGAAAGGAATATCTGCGATCTCGCCGGTATCTTCAAAAAAGAAATGGCTATGATCGCTCGTATTCGTATCGAAAACCGTTTTTGTACCGTCGATCGCGAGCCCGCGCACGATGCCAACTTCTGAGAAGAGATTAAGCACATTATAAACTGTCGCCAGCGAAGCAGGCATTTTCAAAGCATTGGCCTCCGCCGCCAAGGTATCGGCGGTCACATGCCTATTGCCTTTGCTGAAGAGAAGTCTCGCAAGACCTAGACGCTGACGGGTGGCCCGCAGACCATATCGCTCCAAAAGCGATCTATGCGGGTATTTGCGAGGCGACGCGTCCGCCGCAATACTACCCTGCGAAAATTCTGCCATGCCCCAAGCGTCCCAAAAAGCCGCCCTTCGCGCCGCGCGCGGCGCGGCATTGGGTCAGCCCGGCTCGCGGCCAGTCATTTCGCCGGTTGCCCAATTTGACAATATTACATCGCCGCGCGAAATTATTCAATGCCATGGATTGGCTCTTCGTACCGGGCCGTTGGCAGCGATGGCGTGACGCCGGCGGCGGTCCGTTTCATGCAGGAGTAACATTGGCCTCGATCGATGCGGAAATTGCGGACTCGATGAACGGTGATTTGGGCCGCGCGACGAGG
>JBATYB010000128.1:0-8172 GCA_049673825.1 Methylocella sp.
GTTTTGCCCTTGCTAATGACGCGCGCCGTGACTCCAAGCGCCCAGGCGGCGGCCGCGACGAGGAGCGCCTCCGAGTCGCCGGCGTGGCGGCTCCAATGCGGCGAGGCGAGCTTGTCCTCGATGAGCCGGTCCGCGGTGAGATCGTCAGGCACCCGCAGAAGCGATTCGGCGAGCACCATCAGGGCGAGACCCTCTTCCGACGACAAGGAATATTCGCGCAAGAGATCTTCGACCCCGCCGATGCGAATCGATTTCGCCCGCACCGCGTCGATGAGACGCAAGGTGCGCCGGTCGATCCGCGCCTCGGCCTCGGTGCCTAGTCCAGCATGGGCAAGAAGATGGGCAGCAAGCAGCTCGTCTTCCTGTGCATAGGGGGCCGAAAAAGCCGGATGCGTGGAGTCCGGAGTCATGCGAGGTATTTTTGCAAGCGCTGCCAAACCTAAAATATGGGGTGGCCGGGACGCGCTTGCAGGCCCGCCGCCACCCCGGCCCAAGACGCCGCCAGCTTTGCATATTCATGCGGCACCCCTCGTTGAACCGGCGCCCGGTAAAATTTCAGCCGGCGAGCCCGAGCACATCGGCCATCGCGTAAAGGCCCGGCTTTTGGTTCTTGCCCCAGAGCGCGGCCTGCACGGCGCCCCGCGCGAAAATGCTGCGATCTTCCGCGATATGGGCGAGTTCGACTCGTTCGCCGGGCCCCGCGAAAATCACTTTGTGCTCCCCGATCACTGTCCCGCCGCGCAGCGACGCAAAGCCAATATGGCCGATCCCGCGCAAGCCGGTGTGACCGTCGCGCGCGCGAACCGAATGCTGTTCGAGTTTGACGCCCCGGCCTTTCGCCGCCGCTTCGCCGAGAAGAAGCGCGGTGCCCGATGGCGCATCGACCTTCATGCGGTGATGCATTTCGACGATCTCGATGTCGTATTCGGGCCCGAGCGCGCGGGCGACCCTCTCGACGAGAGCGGCAAGGAGATTGACCCCAATGCTCATGTTGCCCGAGCGCACGACGACGGCATGGCGCGCGGCGGCCTCTAACCTCGCAAGATGGTCCGCGTCCAAACCCGTCGTGCCAATCACGTGAACGATTCGCGCTTGCGCGGCGAGCGCGGCGAGCGCGATCGTCGATTGAGGCGAGGTGAAATCGAGAATTCCGTCCGCGCCCGCGACGGTTGCGAGAGCGTCGCCGCTGATCGGGACACCCATTTGGCCGCAGCCGGCGAGCAGCCCCGCGTCCTGGCCGATCGCGATGGAATCAGGCTGTTCTATCGCACCCGCGAGGTGGGCGCCCGGCGTTTGCCGAATGATCTCGACGAGGACGCGGCCCATGCGTCCGGCCGCTCCGGCGACGACGAGCCGCATATCGCTCATGACCGATCTCCCGCGATCCCACTCCTATCCTGTCGATAATCCGCGGCACCCGCAAGGAAAAGCGCGGGCAAAAGCGGCTGCGCCGCCGTTTTTGTTGCCAAATTGCGCCTTCGGCAGTGAGCTCCGTCATCGCGCCGTCATCGCGATCGTCTATGCTCGCATCGATTCCGGACCGCTCATTCGATGCGTGCCAGGGTCGCGCGCCGGGCCGGAGGTACGCCCGGCGTTTTGCGTTTCAGGACTGAACGGCGGCAATTTCCGCAATTATCGCCTGCGCCGCCTCGCGCGGATTTCTCGCCTGCGGCACCGGCCGGTGGCCGATTTGGTCAGCCTAAAATTTATAGCTGGGTTCCTGATTGTCCTGGGCGAAAGCACCAAACTGAGGAGTTGGGCGGCTACTATCGGCGGCTAGGCACTTTGGCTTGGAATGCCAAGTTTCATTTGCTCGATCACAGTACGCGCCATGGAAGCAGGGTCGTTATCATTAATTATCGGCCGCCCCATCACCAGGTAGTCAGCGCCATCTCTGATTGCCTGTGTAGGGCTTGCAAGTCGTTTATGGTCATCAGCCGAAAACCCCTCCGGACGTATGCCTGGGGTTGCTATCAATAGCCCTTGATTATCGACTAGTTGACGTATTTCGTTCGGGTTATCGGCGGCCGACGCAATAATTCCGTCGCATCCACATTCAATAGATTTCCTCACGCGGAGTGCAATCAAGTCTCTGACAGTAAGCCTATAGCCACTCTCCCTGAGATCAGCATCGTCCATACTAGTTAATACGGTTATTGTAAAAATCTTTATAGAACTAGACCCTTCCTTTCCTTCAACAGCTGCCTTCATAATCTCATCGTTCTCGGCATGAACAGTGACAAATTTGACGCCGCGATCCTTTGCGCGCGTAACGCCTTCCCGCACTGTCTCTCCTATGTCAAGCATCTTATAGTCGAGAAAAACATTTTTCCCATCATCGATAAGTTCATCAATGAGTTTGTCTGTGCCTTCGGCAAAAAGAAGCCACAACCCGATCTTGTAAAAAGAAACTATACCATCTAATTTCTTTACGAGGGCTCTGGCAACGTCCGGCCTACGAACGTCGAGGGCTACTATTAACCTTTCGGCCATGTTGGTCGGAATATCTCTACCAATGGATGCCGTTGCTGGAATCGGCGTCCCATGCATTTCGTATTCTCCCGACATGCGAATCAGCCGCCTCGCAGAAGCATGCGCATCATGAGCCATTAAGGGCCATCCCCGCGTACAGACCATCCACAGGGATTTGATCGGCGTTAGACGGGCCTGCCGGCCGCCGCGCTCATCACGGATAGCGCGAATGATCGATACTGGACGTCTTGCGCAAGCTGTCTAACCGGGACTCCGCCCACAGTCCCTTCCGCGAGGGTTGGCCAGGCCTCGTCTCGATTCGAAGTCTGGCTTTGGCGGCGGCGATCTCTTTCTTGAAGTCGAGATGGATCTTTTCGGTCCCGAGCTTGAGTCTGTCGAAGAATTCCTGCGCTGGATTCGGCCGCCGCTGCACCACGCTCTTGGCTGCCTGCGCCCTACGCCGGTAAATCCAGACGCGCGCGGGCGGCAGGTTCAACCAGACCGGCGGGGAAGCTTCGACGTGAAAATCTAGCGCCGATGCCTTGTCACGGGGCACCGGCGAGACGCGACCGTACGTGAATTGGACGAAGCACCCGTCCGGGCTCATGCAATCGAAGGCATCGGCGAGGAGCGCAAGCCTTTGCGTCTCGGGTTTCAATAACAGCGGCAGGCTCGATACGATCGCGGCCGGCGGCCGGCGAAGCCGGCCTCTCAAGGTCTGCGACAATTGATACGCATCCCCTTTGATGACACGGACGCCGGGAAAGCGCCGCTTAAGGAGCTTGCAGAAGCCGGGGTCGAATTCCACGAGAAAAAGCCGCCCTGGCGCGATGCCGCGCTGCAAGAGCGCCTCCGTGATCGCGCCGGTGCCAGGGCCCAGCTCGACAACAGGCCCCGCTTTGCGCGGATCGACGTAACGCGCCATCATGCGCGCCAGAAAGCGCCCCGATGGGGAGACCGCGCCGGCAACCGCCGGATTGTCGAGCCACGATCTGAAGAAGCGCGCCTCGTCGGCAATCCGCTGCTCGATCGGCGTGCTGGGCTTTGACGAGCTGCGCCGGTTCGCGCGCGCGGGTTGGCTACGCAAAAAAGACCCTCCCTCTATGATACGGGGGATACTACCCCCGCAAAATCGCCAGCAAAGGGCGAGGCGTCACAAAACATAAATAAATGAAACGAGCAAGGGCCGCGCGCGGCAAGGGCTCACTGCCCGCTCAAATTCTCGAAGAAGTCTTTCATCCGGGCAAAAAAGCCAGCGGATTCGGGATGCGTCTTCGTCGAGGACAGCGCTTCGAATTCGGCGAGGAGCTCGCGTTGCCGCTTGGTGAGACTTTGCGGCGTTTCAACCGTCATCTCGATATAAAGATCGCCGGCGTCGCGCGATCTCAGCACCGGCATGCCCTTGTTTTTCAATTTGAATTGTTTGCCGGATTGCGTGCCTTCCGGGATTTTGACCTTGGCCTCGCCGCCATCGAGCGTATGGACGCTGACTTCCGCGCCGAGCGCCGCCTGGACCATCGAGATCGGAACGCGGCAGAAAAGATCGGCGCCGTCGCGCTGAAAAAAAGGATGCGGCTTCGTCGACACGAAGATATAAAGATCGCCCGCCGGACCGCCCTTGGCCCCTGCCTCCCCTTCGCCGCCGAGACGGATCCGCGTCCCGTCCTCGACGCCAGGCGGAATATTGACGGAAAGGCGGCGTTCGCGGGTGACGCGGCCCGAGCCGCCGCAGGCGTGGCATGGATCGTCGATGATTTCGCCGCCCCCATGGCAATGCGGACAGGTCCGTTCGATCGCGAAGAAGCCTTGCTGCGCACGCACGCGCCCGTGCCCGCCGCAGGTGGGACAAAGCCGCGGTATCGCACCAGCCTTGGCGCCGGACCCCGCGCAAGCCTCGCAGGCGACCGAGGCTGGCAGGCTAATCGATGCCGCTTTGCCGTGAAATGCTTGTTCGAGCGAAATTTCCAGATTGTAGCGGAGATCCGAGCCGCGCGCGGGGCCCTTGCGTCCGCCGCCGCGCCGCCCGCCCATCACATCGCCGAAAAGGTCGTCGAAAATATCCGCCATCGACGCCGCGAAACCGTCGCCTCCGGTTCCGAAACCGCCATGTTCGAAGGCGGCGTGACCGTAGCGATCGTAAGCCGCCCGTTTCTGTGAATCCGACAACGCTTGATAGGCTTCGTTCAGTTCCTTGAACTGAATTTCGGCGTCCTTGTTGCCGGGGTTGCGGTCGGGATGACATTGCATCGCCGCCTTGCGGAAAGCCGATTTCATCTCGGCGTCCGTGCAGCTTTTGGAAACGCCGAGAATTTCGTAATAGTCCCGTCTCATCATCGCGTTTCGCGTTCCAAACCGCACGCCCGCCGGAGCTTCTCGATGGGTATTCCGGGCGCCGCCTGCTCCCTCAGCTAAAATTTATGTAGTCCGGCGCCGTTTCAACCGCATCTCGATGCCAGCATCGCGCCCTTTAGGCAAGTTTCCGGACCATGAATGGCGTCGGCGGCAAGGTCGAGGTACCGCCGGAATCACCCTCCGCGCCGAAGGAAAGAGCCCCGGTGCACGCTAGAGCAAGAGCCGCGAAAGTGAAATCTGATTTCGCTACAAACGCCACCCGAAACAGCTTCGAGGGTGGTCCGCTTTGCGCCAAATCGAATCCCCCGCGAAAGGCCTAAAATGCAACGGGCTTTGGAGTCACGGTTCTCGCGGACCTCGCTGCCCGCTTACGCGGATTTCTTCTTGTCGTCGGGGCCGACTTCCTTGAAGTCCGCATCGATGACATCGTCCTTTGTCTCGGCTTGCGCGCCCTCCGCGCCCGGCCCCGCGCCTTGGGCCTTATACATCGCTTCGCCGAGCTTCATGGACGCTTGCACGAGGTCATTCGTTCTGGCCTTGATCGCTTCGGTGTCCTCGCCTTCAAGAGTCGACTTCAAGGCGCCGATGGCGGCCTCGATCGCACTCTTGTCGGATTCGGCGGCCTTGGTCCCGAATTCCGCCAGGGATTTCTGGGCGGTATGAATCATCGCCTCGCCGTGATTCTTGGCATCGACGAGCTCACGGCGTCTCTTATCCTCGGAAGCGTGCGACTCGGCGTCCTTCACCATTCTATCGATATCGCCTTCGCTGAGGCCGCCGGAGGCCTGGATCCGGATCTGCTGCTCCTTGTTGGTTGCCTTGTCCTTCGCCGATACGTTGACAATGCCGTTGGCGTCGATGTCGAAAGTGACGTCGATCTGTGGCACGCCGCGCGGCGCGCTCGGGATCCCGACGAGATCGAACTGGCCAAGCAGCTTATTGTCCGCCGCCATTTCGCGTTCGCCCTGGAAGACTCGGATGGTAACCGCCGTCTGATTGTCTTCCGCGGTCGAAAATACCTGGCTCTTTTTGGTCGGAATAGTCGTGTTCCGTTCGATCAGCCGCGTGAACACGCCGCCGAGGGTCTCGATGCCGAGGGACAGAGGCGTCACGTCGAGCAAAAGCACGTCCTTCACATCGCCCTGGAGGACGCCGGCCTGAACCGCCGCGCCGATCGCGACGACTTCGTCGGGATTGACCCCCTTATGCAGCTCCTTGCCGAAGAAGCTTTTGACCACGTCTTGCACCTTGGGCATCCGAGTCATGCCGCCGACGAGAACCACTTCATTGATCTCGCCCGCGGTAAGCCCCGCGTCCTTCAAGGCCTTGCGGCACGGGTCGACGGTTTTTTGGATAAGATCGTCGACAAGCGCCTCGAACTTCGCCCTCGTGAGTTTCAAGGTGAGATGTTTCGGTCCCGTGGCGTCGGCGGTGATATAGGGCAGGTTGATCTCGGTTTGGGTCGCAGACGACAATTCGATCTTGGCTTTTTCGGCCGCTTCCTTAAGGCGCTGGAGCGCGAGCTTGTCCTTTTTCAGGTCGATCCCATTGTCCTTCCTGAACTCGTCGGCAAGATACTCGACAAGGCGGACATCGAAATCCTCGCCGCCCAGGAAGGTGTCGCCGTTGGTCGATTTCACCTCGAACACGCCATCGCCGATTTCGAGGATGGAGATGTCGAAGGTGCCGCCGCCGAGATCGTAGACCGCGATGACCCCCGAGCCCTTCTTGTCGAGGCCATAAGCGAGCGCCGCCGCGGTCGGCTCGTTGATGATGCGGAGGACTTCGAGGCCAGCGATCTTGCCTGCGTCCTTGGTCGCCTGCCGCTGGGCATCGTTGAAATAGGCGGGAACGGTAATGACCGCCTGACGCACCTCCTGGCCAAGATAGGCTTCGGCGGTCTCCTTCATCTTTTGCAAAATAAAGGCGGAAATCTGCGACGGGGAATATTGCTTGCCATCCGCCGCGACCCAGGCGTCCCCGTTGGCGGCGCGAATAATCTTATAAGGGACGAGGCCCATGTCCTTCTTGGTCATCGGGTCGTCGAAAGTCCGGCCGATAAGCCGCTTGATCGCAAAAAACGTCCGTTCGGGATTGGTGACGCCCTGACGCTTGGCCGGCTGGCCGACGAGACGCTCGCCGTCGTCCGCGAATGCGACGATCGAGGGCGTGGTCCGGGCCCCCTCGGCGTTCTCGATAACCTTCGGCGTCGCACCTTCCATGATCGCCACGCAAGAATTGGTGGTGCCGAGGTCGATTCCGATGACTTTAGCCATGATCGCTCTTCCTTTCGATCCGCAAGACCACCGGATCCCGAGGCGATCCGGCAAATGGGCGGACGGATTTCCGCCCGGTCCCCGATTAAGTTCAAATTGGTATGGCAGCGCATGAACGCAAGATGCGCCGAATATAAGTGGACGATCGAGGTGTGCAAGACGAAGGTTCGAGGCAAGCGGCGGCGGGCGCCGGAATTTTTCACGCCCCATGCCGCCGGAATCCTTAGGGGAATCCGGTAAGTTTGCCTTGTTTCGGTTGTCCAATCGCGCAAACGTGCCAAGCCGCGGCCCAAAGTGCTATCGTGCCGCGGAATGTCATCCCGGCGGGATTCCAGTTGCGACATTTTCCTTCGGTTATGCTTCTTGCGGCTCTCCTGACCCCGGCGTCGGCGCGCGCGCAACTCATGCTTCCAGGCGCCCTCCAGGCGTCGCCTTCCACGGCGGACAAGGCCGCTCCCAATCCCGGCGGTGCCGCACCGGGGCAACCGAAACCGGGGGGTCTCAAGCCGCCCTCGGAGGAGACGATTTTCGGGCAGGAACTGTCGCACGACGGATTTGCCGGAATCATCGCCTTCCAGCGCGGGGCCGGCAAAGGGCTTGAGATCACCCGGCTTTCGATCGCCGGAGAAGAAATTTCGCATCCGGGCGAACAATGCCAGGTCGAAGTGGTCGCGGGCACGCCGATCCAAACAAGATTCGCCGGGCGGCCCAAGGGCGTATCGCGCTACGAAGTTGAGATCGGAGCTTGCCCGTTTTCGCTTGACGTGCTGGAAGGAGCCGTCCTGGTCGCCCGCACGCCCCGGACATGCGATTTCCCGGCAGCGGATTGCCGGGTCGATCCGGCCGGGCTTTGGGGCCCCCCGGGGAACGCTATCGGTCCCGATCAGACGAAGCAGTTGGAGCGCGAGCGGGGCCGCGTGGAGTCGGCCATGCTCGGCAAGTTTCACGCGCTGCTGACGAGCGCCGGCAAGGACAAAGAGGCGATCAAGCGAATCGCCGGCGAACAGGCCGGGTTCTCGTCGGAGCGCGAGGTGATCTGCCGCAATTATTTGGGCGAGGATATTCACGGATT
>JBATYB010000129.1:0-3447 GCA_049673825.1 Methylocella sp.
TTGCCAAACATGATTCGCGTCTGCGGACGATCCGCGAATGAGCACCGCGCGATGGGAATTCGGCCGATGGCTTGGCTCTTGTTGTTTGTTGCAGGATTGTGCGAGGCCGCGTGGGCAATCGGGCTCAAATATACCGACGGATTTTCACGCCTCTACCCATCGATCGCGACCGTCGCCGCAATGGGAGCGAGCATCGGGCTGCTCGGTCCGGCGTTGAAGACGCTTCCCGTAGGCACTGCTTATGCGGTTTGGACCGGCATTGGGGCGGCAGGGACGGTAGCGCTTGGCATTTATCTCTTCGGCGAGCCGGCGACCGCGCCGCGATTGATTTGTATCGGGCTGATCTTGGTCGGCATCGCCGGGTTAAGAATTGCTTCCTAGACCGCGCGCCGCCGATGGTCCCGGCAGCCGATTCTTGAGTCAGAAATAGCTTTGCAGCGATCCTCGCCGGCGGATGTCCAACGTAGCGCAGTGAAAAGCGCCGCCGAACGCGGCATAGTGCAAGAACGGGCAAGGAATCGGTTCAAACCCCCACTTTTCGAGAGCGCGCATCATGCCGGTGTGATGCGGATCGACGATAACCCGCTTTTCATCGATCGTGAGTATGTTCATGTTGAGCCACTTGCCGCACAGCGACGTGATTTTGAGCATAAGGTCGTCAATCGGGTCCGGTTCGGGCGCGACCAAAATGTCCCACTTTTTCAGAATGTCAGGCAAGCGATCAGTGTCGATGTATTCGGGGTTGACGAGCAACTTGCCGGGTCCCAGGGGAAGCATGGTGGTATCGATGTGCATCGGATTGGGGCACCGGCTCTCGATTTCGTGGATCCGGTAGGCAGGGCCAAGGTGACGCCGCAGCCATTCGATGCCAAGAGCGTTGGTTACGTTGCTCCGAGTGACGAACAGGTCGCGTCCACAGCGAACGAAATCCGCCGCGTCGAAGACGGGCTCGAATTCCGTCAGGATGTAGGTGATGGGTTCCCCTTTCTCCGGCAGACGAAACTCCGGATCGAACAGCTCGTCAGTGATCTGCGGCTTGGGAGCGGCCGTCCAGCGCGCCCCCCGCCGGAAATAGTCCTTGAAAATCGGACGATAGGAAAGTGTCTCGAAGTGGCGGCAGGGCCAAACCATCGGTGTTTCGATGATCTCGTCGCCGACGACCAGGATCGCGTCGCGCGGACAGGAATTGCAAAAGCCGCGCGACGACCAGTAGGGCGTGCCGAACCGCTTTTTGTGATCGGCCGGCTCCGGCTGCCGGACGACAATTCCGAGCGACCGCAGCAGCGTGATGAAGCCATCGAGCTCGCGCTGGGCCGGCTTGATCATGATCTTCGGATAATGGAGTCCGGCGACGAGCGACTGCGCGCGCGCGGCGGCTTTGTTCGGAATGTTGCAGGTCACGACCGGATGATCGGATGGCATGGTGGCGCCCTCGAGCCTGCCGACGATAATCTCCTCGAGCGGATCCCACTCATTATGCGAATTGACGGGCGAGAGCTGGACCCGGGACTCGGCTCCCGCATTGACCAAACGCGCATCCATCTGTGCCTCCGGCATGCAAAGCAGTTGGCAAGCCTCTCGTGCGGCGTCACCGAGACAAGCCGGGTGAGCTTAGCAAGAGTTGAAGCAACGTGCACGCTTTAGGCGTGCCGATTTGATGCGTCTCGCCACGAGACCGTCGAACATCCCGCGCACATGCCGCAATCGAGATAATTGGCGCTGGAAGGATTGCAAAGTCAACATCGCTGCCGCCGCTTTCGATTGCTAAAGCTTAAGAAATCATCGAGGTGGCATGTCTTACCTCCGAACCAAGCATGCCGCTCGCCGCCGGTGCCATCGCGGGAGACGCTACATGGTAAGCATCGGACGCTTGCACGGCCGGTCGAGCGTGGAATTGTAAGGTTGGCTGAATCGTCCCCCCGCCGCATGGCGGCGCCTTGCAGTGCGTTTTGAAACGCTCAACATTGGTGGAACCCGAGGAACATGGTAAATTTGCCCGAGCCGACCGAAGCTGGTTGAGATTAGAGATTCCCACGAATCTCTTTTGCGTGTCATTGCGCCATTGGCTCCATGATCCGTCGCGCATCGCGTCCTTGCGAACCATGGATTTGCACATTGAGCGCCCCTGGCGATGAGCCCGCTTCTCGCCTCGTGAGAGTTGCGGCCGCGCGAGCCACGCTATTCCTTGCCTTCTGGCTCATGATCTCCGGCCGTAGCCTAGCTGATCTTCCGGTTGGGCTGGCTGCCGTGGCGGCCGCGACATGGACAAGCCTGCGGCTATTGCCGACGGGGGGCTCGCGGCCGCGGCCCGTGTTGCTGGCGGCGCTCGCTCTGCGCTTCGTGCGTCAGTCGGTCGTTGCGGGAACGGAGGTTGCGTGGCGCGCGCTCAATCCGAGGCTTCAACTGCATCCAGGCTTCGTCGCCTATCCTTTGCGCCTGCCTCCTGGCGGAGCGCGGAGCGCGTTCTGTGCGCTATCGAGTCTGCTGCCGGGAACGCTGCCAACCGGGACCGGCGACAATGGAGCGCTCCTCGTCCACTGCCTCGATGTTGATCAGCCCATCGCGGCCAAACTGGCGACGGAAGAGACATTGTTCATCCGGGCTCTCGGCCATGACTGACTTTCTGCTCGCAGCCGCAGGCTTCATTCTGTTCACGGTGGCTGTTCGTCTCGTCCGCATCCTCGGCGGACCTTCGAACGCCGATCGCATGATGGGGCGGCGCAGCTCCTCGGCACCGGCGGAATCACCTCGCTCCTGCTGGTCGCTTCGGCGACGGGCGTGCGCGGGGTGGAGGACGTCGCCCTGGGGCTTGCCTTCCTCGCCGCCTTCGCTTCCATCGCCTTCGTGAACAGCGCCGCGCCTCCAGAGGCGGATGACTCCCAGCGGGCGGACTGCGGATGAGCCTCATGCTCGACATCCTCAGCATCATCGCGATCTGCGCCGGCGCCTTTTTCTTTTTCGCCGGCACCGTGGGGTTGCTGCGGTTTCCCGACCCGCTGACCCGTCTGCATGCGCTGACAAAGGCCGGCAATCTCGGTCTTGGCCTCGTCGTGCTCGGTTTGCTGCCACGCACGGGAGGCCTGCTCGCCTCATTAAAGCTCGTCGCTATTTGGGTGCTCATCCAATTGGCCGGCGCGACGGCTGCGCAGCTCGTTGCGCGCGCCGCGCGGCGCAAGGGGCCGGCTGCATGAGCGTTCTGCAAGCTCTCGATATCGGCCTTGCGGCGCTGGTTCTGGCCGTCGCCGTCTGGACCATCGCCGCGCGCGAAGCCTTCGCCGCGGTCGTGGGCTATGTAGCCTATGGACTGCTGCTATCGATCGTCTGGGTGCGTCTTCTTGCGGTCGATGTGGCGCCGACGGAAGCCGCCATCGGCAGCGGCGTGACCGGTGTGCTGCTCGTTGGCGCCGCCGCACGCCTGCGGGAAGCCGAGAGAGCCGCGGCCGGCGA
>JBATYB010000130.1:0-3412 GCA_049673825.1 Methylocella sp.
CTCGTCGCCCGGCCCGACGCTGACCTCGCCGCGATTTACGTTTTTCTTGTCGATCGGCACGATACGGCCGCCGCCGCGCGGATCCGCGCGAAAAATCCCGAGCACTTGCGTTTTCGCGCGCGGCAAAAGCTTTACGACGCGCCCGGTGTAGGCAGGTTCGCCCGGCTCGGCGCCGGGCACCCGTTCCACCCGCATCAGGGCGCGGTCGCCGGGGGCGGGGGCGGGCGGTCCGGGTTTTTGCCTGGCCTTGGTCATGACCAGGATTTGCGGCGCCGGTCCTTGGCCCGTGTCCCATTCGGCGGCCGCGGCGAGGAGATCGCCGTCGCGGTCGCGCGCGATCATATCGGCGAGAACGACCCCTTGCAGGAGGCCAGGCTTATGCAAGCTTTTGCGCCTCCTTTCGATGGCGCCCTCGACCTCGAGGTCTTTCAGCATGCGTTTAAGGGCGATCCTCGCCGGGCCTTTGATACCGAATGCGCGGGCGATTTCCCGTTTGCCGATTTTGCCTTGTGCCTCGCCGCCGAAGGCTTCGCGCTCGCCGGCGATGAAGGCCAGAATGTCCGCGCGAGAGGGCAGAGTTTTATCACGCGCCGCGCGCGCCGCGTGCGCGGGTTCGGTGATATCCCGGGCGGATTCTCTCGCGCCGGCGGATGTTTTCACGCTCGTTTAGCCTTTTTCGATTTTTGCACCGGCGGTTTGGCCGCCGGTTTTCGTGCCGCCGCCGCTGCCTTTGCTGTTGTCTTCGGTGCCGCGGCCTGTCTGGTTTTTTTGGCCCGCGATCTTGTGCCGGCCCCCTGCTTATCCTCGATCAAGCGGACCGCCTCTTCAAGCGTGATCGTGTCGGGCGACATGCCGCCTTTCAAGGTCGCATTGATGTTGCCGCGATTGACATAGGGTCCGAACCGTCCCGCGCGCACGGTTACCGGTCCGCCCGCGGGATGTGTGCCAAGCAGGCGGCCTTGGATGCTCGCGTTCCCCCCTTGCCCAGCGGCTTTCGCGGCGACAAGCGCAATGGCGGCGTCCAGCGTCAACGTGGTGGCATCGGCATCGGGCGGCAAGGTCGCGTTGATTTTGCCGTATTTGACATAGGGGCCGTACCGCCCAGCTTTGACCACGACCTCGCCGCCTGCCGGGTGTTTGCCGAGCACCCGCGCGGGCGCGCTCGCGGCGTCGCCGAAACGCCGGCCGGTCAATCCGCTTTCCTTGGCGACAACGAGGTCGATCGCGCGATTTTCGCCGATGCTCAGAATGTCGTCGTTCTTGCCGATGCTCGCATAGGTCCTGCCGTGCCGGACGTAGGGACCGAAGCGGCCGATCCCAGCCAGGATCGGTTCCTTTGTCTCGGGATGTCTGGCGATCTCGCGCGGCAGCGAAAGCAAGCCAATTGCCTGGGTCAGGGTGATTCCGCCTGGATCGATGTTTTTGGGCAGCGAAACCCGCTTTGGCTTTTCCCCGTCGCCTTGCTGCACATAGGCGCCAAACCGGCCATCGCGCAGGGAAATCTCATCCCCCGTCGCCGGGTCCTGGCCCAAAATCCCGGCGCCCGCCCGCTCGTCATTGGCGGCGCCATCCGCGCTTGTGTTCGCCAGGGTGCGGGTGAATTTGCATTCGGGATAATTCGAGCAGCCAATGAAGGCGCCGAATTTGCCGAGTTTCAGCGACAGCTGGCCTGTGCCGCAGGACGGACACGCGCGCGGGTTCGCGCCATCTTCCTTGGCGGGGAAAATATGCGGCCCCAAAAGCTCGTTCAGACTGTCCAAAACTTCAGTCGTGCGCAGGTCCTTGATGCCGGCGAGCGCACCGGAAAAATCCGCCCAAAAATCGCGCAGCACCTGCTTCCAGTCGAGCTCATGGTTGGAGACGAGGTCGAGCTTCTCCTCAAGCGCAGCGGTGAAATCGTAGCCGACGTAGCGGGTGAAAAAACTTTCCAGAAATGCCGTCACGAGACGGCCCTTGTCTTCGGGGATGAGCCGCTTCTTGTCGAGACGAACGTAGTCGCGCTCGCGCAGAACCGCGAGAGTCGAAGCGTAGGTCGAAGGCCGGCCGATGCCAAGCTCCTCCATGCTTTTGATGAGTGTCGCCTCGGTGAAGCGCGGCGGCGGCTCGGTGAAATGCTGGTCCGCCGCGATTTTGTCCTTGGCGAGCGACTCGCCCTTGGCCATCATGGGCAGACGGCCGCCGTCTTCATCCTCTTCGTCGTCGCGGCCTTCCTGATAAAGTTTCAAAAAGCCGTCGAAGCGGACGACCTGCCCGGTCGCGCGGAGATCGATCGTTCGCGTGCCGGCATGGGCCACGATATCGGCCACGGTGCGTTCGAGCTCGGCGGATTCCATTTGGCTCGCGACGGTGCGGGTCCAGATGAGCTCGTAAAGGCGCCGCTGATCCGGCTCGAGGCCGCGCGAGACATGTTTTGGCAAGCGGGCGAGATCGGTCGGGCGGATTGCTTCATGCGCTTCCTGCGCATTCTTGGCTTTCACCGTATATTTGCGCGGCGCCTTCGGGACATAACGGGCACCGAATTCCTTGCCGATGACATCGCGGGCGCTCGTGATCGCCTCTGGCGCGAGATCGACGCCGTCGGTGCGCATATAAGTGATGAGACCCACCGCCTCGCCGCCGATTTCGGCACCTTCATAAAGCCGCTGGGCGAGCTGCATGGTCCGCGCGGGCGCAAAGCCGAGCTTGCGGGAGGCTTCTTGCTGGAGGGTCGAGGTCGTGAACGGCGGCGGCGGATGCCGCTTGGCGGGCTTGGCCTCGATCCCGGCCACCGAGAATTTGGCCGCGTCGAGGGCCGCCTTGAAGCCTGCCGCTTCCGCCTCCGAGCCAATATCGAGGCGATGGATCCGCCGGCCATCGGCCCCCGCGAGCCGGGCAACGAAAGGCGCCCCGGCCGCAGTCTTCAAATGCGCGACGATGGACCAATATTCGCGCGCCACGAATTTTTCGATCTCGAGCTCGCGGTCGCAGACCAGGCGCAACGCGACGGATTGCACCCTCCCCGCCGAGCGGGCGCCAGGCAATTTGCGCCATAGCACCGGCGAAAGATTGAACCCGACGAGATAATCGAGCGCGCGGCGCGCGAGATAGGAATCGACGAGCGCGGCGTCGAGGTCCGCCGGATCACCTTCAACGAGATCACCCGCAGCGCTATCCGCGCCGCGATGGCGCACCCGCGCGACCTGGATCAGCCGCTGATCGAGGCGTACCTGGCCCGCCGCGCGCTCGACTACCTCGTGGGCTTCACCCTCTCGCCCGTGCTCTGGCGCAAGCTGCCGGGGGCGAGGTCCGCGGGCCGTGTGCAATCAGTGGCGCTGCGCATCGTCTGCGACCGCGAACTCGAAATCGAAAAATTCGTGGCGCGCGAATATTGGTCGATCATCGCCCACCTTCGCACCAAGGGCGATCAGCCTTT
>JBATYB010000131.1:0-2956 GCA_049673825.1 Methylocella sp.
GGCGTGAGCGGGTCGAAATGCCGGAAAATACTTCACTCGCCGGTGCGCGAACAAGGCGTCGACTATGAGAAACATCCAGGTTCACGACATGAAATCCAACCGGAGCGGCCGGCGCTTCGACATCGGCGACATGCTGGCCGAGCGGGAAGCGGAGCGCTATGCCCTGCACACGCAACATCTAAACGAGATGATGGTGCGGGTAGTGCAAACGCTCGGCTTCGACGTCGGCTTTTGCGCCGGCCAAGGCCAATATCTGTTCGATCGCACCGGCAACCGCTACCTTGACCTCCTCAGCGGATGGGGCGTTTTTGGAATCGGCCGCAATCATCCTTTGCTGCGCGAAACATTGATCAGTGTCCTCGCGCGCGATCTGCCCAATCTCGTGCAGATGGACGTGTCCGTTCTCGCCGGTCTGCTCGCCGAGCGCTTGCTTGGTTTTGTTCCGTTTCTCGACAAGGTTTTCTTTACGAATTCCGGGTCGGAGGCCGTCGAGGCCGCGCTTAAATTCGCCCGCCGCGCCACGCGGCGTCCCGGCATTGTTTATTGCGATCACGCCTTTCATGGCTTGACCTACGGCGCCTTGTCGTTGAACGGCGATGGGATTTTTAGAGAGGGCTTCGGTCCCCTCGTCCCTGACTGCTACGCAATTCCATTCAACGATCTTGCCGCTTTGGATAAAGCCTTGTCCGCGCGCGATGCCGCAGCCTTCATCGTCGAGCCGATCCAAGGCAAGGGAGTCAATCTTCCGGACGATCTCTATCTTCGCGGCGCTCAGGACTTGTGCCGTAAATATGGGACCTTGTTCGTCGCCGACGAAATCCAGACCGGACTTGGCCGCACCGGACGATTCCTCGCAATTGAACATTGGGGCGTCGAGCCCGACATTGTCTTGCTCGCCAAGACGCTCTCCGGCGGTCATGTGCCGATCGGCGCGGTGTTAACCCGCAAGGCCATCTTTGAAAAAATGTTCAACCGCATGGACCGGGCCGTGGTGCATGGCTCGACCTTTGGAAAGAACGATCTCGCCATGGCGGCCGGCCTCGCCGCTCTCGAAGTGATCGAAGCCGAGGGACTCGTCCAAAAGGCCGCGCAGACTGGATCCCGGCTTCTCGCCGCCTTCGAGGCCATGGCGGAGCGGTACGAGCTGGTGCGAACGGTGCGCGGCAAGGGCCTCATGATCGGCATCGAATTCGGGCCGCCCCGCTCGCTAAAGCTCAAGGCGGCGTGGACGCTGCTCGAAGCGGTGAGCCCCGGCCTGTTTTGCCAGCTCATCACCATCCCGTTGTTTAAGGATCATAAAATTCTTGTCCAGGTCGCGGGCCACGCGAACCTCACCGTGAAGCTTCTTCCGGCGCTCATCATAACGGAATCGGATTGCGAGTGGATCGAACGCGCCTTTGAGGCGGCGATCGCCGATAGCCATCGCGTGCCGGGCGCGGTTTGGTCTCTCGGCAAGACCTTGGCCGGTCATGCCATGAAAGCCCATGCAGCGAAGTAGGCGCGGGCCGCGATACGGGAGCGGCTTACCCCCAACCTCTTCTGGAACGACGATTGGATTCACAGCGCGCGGAGCGCCGAGATTGTTTGCTCGACCTTCGGCAATTCACGAGCGGCAATGGCTTGCAAGCCAGGATCCGCGCCGGTTTGGGCAAAATCACGATAAAGCGTTTGAAGTTGGGCCAAGGCTTCCATCAGGGTGGAAACATAGAGTGAATCGAAGTCGCGGCCTTGCGAGGCCGAGAGGCGCCGCAAATTGCTTCGCTGAGGCGGCAGCAGTTGCGGCGCGCTTAACTTGGCGGCGCCCGGCCCGGTCTTTCCCGTATAGGGAGAGCGGCGGGTGACGACGGGACCGTTCACATCGACCCAAGTGTCCAGGGAATTGGCAACCGCCGTCTGATCTTTGGCAAGTGCTTCCGCGAATTTCCGGATCTTGTCGTTGCGTGAATATGCGCTTGCCATGCGGCTTGCGGCGGCTATGAAATTGGCGGTGGGGAGTGCGCTGGCCACGAAACGCGCCGTTAGTTCCGCGGGAGACGAGGTGCCCGAAGAGACGGGGGGCGGATTGGCATCGACTCCCGTCTGAGCGGCGGCCGGCGCGGCAAGCACCGAAGCGGCCAGCGCCTTAGCCAGCAATGCCCGCGCGGGCACGAAGGTGGCTCTCACGTTTTTCTCCTCGGCGTTCAATGCCCCGCAGCCGTGACTACTGAAACGGCTCTCCGCAACCACTATTGCGCTCTCGGTCTTCCCCGAAGCTATGTGCCCGCCCAAGCTTAACCCGGTCGAACCGCCGTGGTACGTAACCCGATGCCCGGTGGCGTGGGAGCGGCGGCGCCGTGAGGCGTCGCCCTATCTCGATCTATCGCGTTCTTAGCAATCTGCTAGAGCTATTGGCACCGCAGGCTGCCGGCGCATACGAGAACATTACGACTTCCGCAATCAGCTGCTGCCGTCTTTTGACACTCAGTCAGGCTAGGTTCAGGGCCACTTCCCCCGGGTTCGTCACAATTTGTTCCAACGCTTCCCCTCGTTTTACATTGCCAGCTGCACGAGCAACCGGGCGGGTGGCCCTGCGCCTGCTCAAGTTGTTGAATGCGCTGGAGGAGACTCTGGAAAGTTGTCCCTTGGACTAGAAGTCCATCTGTAACTACAACGTTACCTTTGAAGAAGCCAGCGGGTCCCTGACCTCTGCTCTCGCCATACACACCAGCGCCCGTCCCAGTCGGATTGAGCATGATTCCGGCAACGCCGGCGACCGAAGTCGAGTTGGTCTCGCCGTGCACTCCTTCGCCGCCCTGAGAAGTGCCGAAAACGCCGCCGCCATTGCCCTTGGCAATTCCGAACACTCCCGGACCGCCGCCCCTCTGCTCCCCATATACGGCGGCAGCATTGCTGCTGGCGTTTAGCTCGAATCCCGCCACAGCAGCGACAGTGGTCGAGTTGGTCTCGCCGTGCACTC
>JBATYB010000132.1:0-3307 GCA_049673825.1 Methylocella sp.
CCTCTTGCCGGAAGGCGCCCATCGTCCAATCGGCGTTGAGCCCAGCGATCTTGTGGACGAAATTCGCAAGCAGGTTTGCGCCGTCCGGCGTGTGGGCGACTTCGAGATGAAACTGCACGCCATAGAGGCCGCGCGTCGCGTCGGCAATTGCCGCCAACGGCGCGTTCTCCGAGGCGGCAATGCGGGAAAACCCGGGCGGCAATTCGGTCACCGCGTCGCCATGGCTCATCCAAACAAGATAGCGCTTGCCTTGGTCCCACACCCCTTCGAACAGCGCGCTATGCTGCAAAACCTCGACCTCGGCGCGGCCGAATTCGCGTTTATGGCCGGCCGCGACCTTACCGCCCAATTGCGCCGCCATCGCTTGCTGGCCATAGCAAATGCCGAGGATCGGCACCCCGGCGGCAAAAATCGCGTCTGGCACGCGCGGCGCGCCTTCGTCGTGGACGGAGGCCGGACCGCCCGAAAGAATTACCGCTTTCGGCGCCAGCTCCGCGAACGCCTTATCGGCGTTCTGGACGGGCGCGATCTCGCAATAGACGCCCGCCTCGCGGACGCGCCGCGCGATCAATTGCGTCACTTGCGAGCCGAAATCGACGATCAAAACCTTGTCGTGATGCACGGTAATGACGTTATGGAGAGGATCCTGCGCCATTCACAAACCTGTCCCTCGCGGCCAAGGAGTTCGCTTAGGCGATCGCCCCGTCAGGCGCAAGCATTTGCAGGCTTAGGCAAAAATATGTAACTGCCAGTCCCGACTTCTTTCGACAGGCTCTTCTCGGTGTTTGTGCTAGAGTTAAGGTTGCGTGTCGGACGCCATAACGATAAGCAGGCAGCCCTGCCGAAAACCTTTAACGTCAGAAACAGGTCTGCCCAATGACAATTGAAACCAAGTTCGACATACCACTCGTTGCCGGACTTGCCTTACGCGAGAAGCAGATACAGCAGATCTACCGTCCGATTATCGCCGTACACAAATGGTTCGCGCGCCGACCTGGCTCCCTCTTTCGCGCACTAGCACTGTCCGAGTTTTGTGATGCCCCGCTAGCCGATATTTACTTCAAAGCGAACGATTTTCCCGGTTGCACAGTGGCCGATCCTTTCATGGGAGGAGGCACGCCTCTGATCGAAGCCAACCGCGTTGGATGCAACGTGATCGGTTTCGATATCAATCCGATGGCCGCCTGGATTGTCCGCGAGGAAATCGAACATCTCGACATTAACGCCTACCAGGAAGAAGCCGGCCGTCTGATGGCTAGTCTGCGCAATGAGATTGAAGAGCTATATTTGACAGACTGCGTGCACTATGGCGACGCAGATGTGCCGGTGAAATACTTCCTCTGGGTCAAGCTCATCGACTGCGACGCTTGCGGCAAAGACGTTGACCTCTTTCCCGGCTACCTTGTTTCCGAAGACTCGCGACACCCGAAAAATGTGCTGGTTTGTCACAACTGCAGAGAATTGAACGAGGTCGTAGATATAAAAGACCCCGGCACGTGCTGGAGCTGTAAGGTTGGTCTGCGTATCGACGGGCCGGCAAGACGCGGCCGCTGTCGTTGCCCTAATTGTGGTCATGAGAATCGCTATCCGCGTAACGAGCAGGGGCCGCTGCGCCATCGCCTGTTCGCTATTGAGTATCATAATCCGCACCGGAAGGCCGGGCACAAAGGGCGCTTTTTCAAAACACCGGATGCCAAGGACCTCGCCCTCGCCGCCACTTCCGAGGAGCGTTGGCGACAGATGCACGCCCTCTATGTCCCAGATCAGGAGATCCTACCCGGCGATGAAACTGACCGGCTGCATCGCTGGGGATACAGCCAATACCACCAGATGTTCAACTATCGGCAGCTTCTCGGGCTGGAGTTGAGCTGCCGCCTGATTCACAAAGTTGCAGACGAGCGTGTGCGACATGCGCTCGCGACCAACCTTTCGGACCTTCTTCGCTACCAGAATATGTTGTGTCGCTATGACACCTGGGCGCTCAAGTCGCTAGACATCTTTTCAGTGCACGGCTTCCCCGTAGGCCTGGTGCAATGCGAATCTAACTTGCTGGGCATTACCAACGGCAAAGGTACCAATGTCGGCTCCGGCGGGTGGAAAAATATCGTTGACAAGTACGCGAAGGCCAAACGCTATTGCGAAGCCCCGTTTGAAGTGCGTCACCACGGTTCACGCAGCGTGCGGGTGCCAATCCGTGGCGAATGGATAGGCGAACGTCTCAATGGCGGGCGAGAGCGGAAGGTAAATATCCATTGCGCCGACGCAACAACAGTAAAGCTTGAACCAAACAGTCTGGATGCCGTTTTTACCGATCCGCCATATTTCGGGAACGTTCAATACGGCGAGCTGATGGACTTCTGCTACGTCTGGCTACGCGGACTTATTGGTTTCGCGGCCGAAGGGTTCGACCGTGCATCAACTCGCACTGCCGAGGAGCTGACTGGCAATGTCACGAAAGCTCGCGGCCTCGACCATTTTACGGAGGGACTTGCCCGCGTCTATTCTCGCGTAGCCGCGGCCCTAAAGCCGAGCGCGCCGCTTGCCTTTACCTTTCACCATAATAAACTTGAAGCCTATCACGCCGTAGGAGTCGCCATTCTTGATGCTGGGCTAACTTGTTCGGCCTCGCTACCATGCCCTGCTGAAATGGGCGGCTCCATACATATTCACGGAACTGCGTCTTCGATCGTCGATACTGTCTTCGTCTGCCGGTACAATGGACGAGTACCACGGCGCTGGCTGTTCACCACTGTCGAAGAGCTTGTAGGGATTGTCGCCAGCGACCTCGCCGAGCTTTCAAAAGGGGGCTGTACGCCAACGAGAGGCGACACGCGCTGCATAGCCTTCGGCCACCTGACGCGGATGGCGGTCTGGAATCTAAGAAAAGATTGGAATCGTCACATGACGACTGACAAGAAACTGGCACGTTTTGGTCAGGCTTGTAAGCGGCTTGCCGAACCTGAAGTGCTTCTTGAACGACTTACGTCAGGCGAGCAGGTCTCCGTTTCAGCTCGACCACTTTTTGCGGCGACGGAGTGAATCAAGAGGACCCGCAATGGCGTCTCGTTTTGAGGTCGATTACAGAAGCCCAGCCATTGTATGGGACCCGCTTATCGATGAAGTCTTCGCGGAGCTGAAATCCAGTTTCATCGAGATGCCCAAAGGTGAGGGCTTTATCGACTACCCCACTTTCGAGAAGGGCTATCAGTCGCTCAAACGGTGCACGGACGCGTTCGCTAAAGTAACATCCGATACCGTGGCCGCCGCTGTTCGCGAAGTTCCCATGGCGTTCATCGTCTTCCGCTGC
>JBATYB010000133.1:0-4922 GCA_049673825.1 Methylocella sp.
TGTTGCTGCTCGCGATCCTCGCGCGTTGAGGCGGCGCGGTGACGGGAATGGAGCAGCATCCCAGCTACGGGGCTTTAAGATTTCGCGTCCACCCAAATTTGGCTTGCCGTGTTCGTCATGTCGAGCAGGTTAAGTGGCGGATGACAAGATCAGAGCGGCGCGCAACGTCCTGAGTGGCGGCCCGCCCCGGTGTGGCCGGGACGCCAAGGCATTCCAATTTAAGATTCTTCGCCACGGCTAGCTGTCCGGCCGCGCTGCGGAGGAGGCGATTTCGACGGCAACCCGCATCCTTCTAACCCCGAGCCGCCGAATGAGTCGCAATCGCGGCGAATTTCCAACCACGCGTTAGCTTATATGCTTCAAAATCGAAGAGGTGAGCCGCACGCCAAGAAAACTGGACCATTCCTCTTAGGCAAGAGACCTGAATACAAAATGCCGGGCACTTTTCGTTTCGTGTTAGCGGTGGCTGTCGTGCTATCGCATCTCATCCACACACCCTATTATCGCGACCTCGGATATTACGCGGTCAGAGCTTTTTTTGTCTTGTCCGGTTTCGCCATGACCGCCGCCCTGAACGAGGTTTATGGTTTCGACGGGAAGCGGTTCTGGATCAATCGGTTCTTGAGACTGGTTCCGCCCTATCTGACAGTGTGTTTCCTCACCGCGCTCGCCATTCGCTGCTACCCTCTCGAAGCCGCCCGGTTCATGCCACGATGGGCATATCCGGCGACGGCAGCCGATGTCGCGGAAAACCTCAGTATAATACCGCTCGTATGGGGTGGTCTGCAGTTTCGCTACATCGAGCCTGCATGGTCGCTTGCAATCGAAATTATCATGTATGCCATACTTTGGATTGGCATGGGGCGAAGCGCTCGCGGAGCCTTCATTTGCTTCGCCAACGGCGCGGCTTATCATTGCTACAAATTATTCACCGGCGCACCGTTCGCAGAAAGGTATTTCTCACCGGAATCGGCGCTGCTGAGCTTCGCTGCAGGCGCTTTGATTTATTTCTGGCGCGAGCGGAGCGCGCTGCCGACGCGGGCAGATTTTGCTTTGTTCGTGAGCCTTGCCTGGCTGATCAATTTTTTCGCGGGGGGCACGCTCATGCCAGACGGGTATGCAAAACAGGCGGGATTTTACGTCAATGTCACGTTGGAGGCGCTGGTCGTCTTTTCGCAACCGGCGCTGCGGCCGGGACCGCTCGCGCGTCGCATCGACACCGTTCTTGGCAATCTGAGTTATCCGATTTTCCTTGTTCACTGGTTAGGCGGCTTTGCCGGCTATCTGCTTCTGTCTTCCACAATTCCGCGTGGATGGGAGCTCGTGCTCGCGTCTGCCCCGGTCATTGTCATCTTGGCCGCGGCGCTCGCCTGGCTGAATGGCCGTTTCGTCGAACCACTTCGATGGCGAGTCCGCAATGCGGAAAGGCCGCGCGAAAATGCCGGCGCGGCGTCAATCTGTCTGGAATAAGGGTTCACGGCACCCATTAGCTGCACACGGCGGCGCAGCGCCGCCCCTCGCGCATTGAAGCGCCGCCGCCGCGCGCGATGCGCTTAGGAAGGGAAAGGCGAAAGTTTTAAGAACATGCCCTTGAGGAAGTTCGATTCGGAGCCGGCCGTCGGCGTGGTGCGTGATACGAAATCGATGAGCTTGCCATCCTCCATGCCATAATTCGCGACGCGCGCGACCTTCTTGTCCTTGGTGAAATACACCGCGAAGACTCGCTGGTCGGTGACCTTCGGCGCCATGAACTGAACGCCGCGATTGGTGACCTGGGTAATGTAATACCAGGCGTCGCCGCCGACGGTGGATGTCGTCGTCGGCGTCCCCAAAAGGACCAGGATTTGCTCCGCGGAAGCCCCGGCCTTGACTTGTTCAGCCGATTTCGGGTCAAGCTGATACCCATGGACGACTTGACCGTCATAGCCGAGGCAGCCGCCGAGCCCCAGCGCAAGCGCCGCCGCCAAGGCCAGTTTCATGCCGCCCGGAGCCCGGCGCTTTCCGCCACGTCCTCGCGCCCTCATAAACTTCATTCCGCACGCCTCCGAGTTGCGCAATTTGGCGAATCACTCTCCTGTCCAGGCCAGGCAAATGGCATGACGCAGGGAAATTCCATTCAATAAATGAACAAATTGCTTGCGCAATTGGTGCCGCCGCGACAAACGACGGACCGGCCCCTCTCACCTATGCCTAATGCCCCTTGCGGCTTGCCGCGCGATGCCTACCTTCCGGCCCACGGAAATGCAAGGCCCGCGGATCACCGTCCGGGGCGTCCAGTGGCCGCCTTTAGGACGGGGCAGCATGGTTCTCCGGCTCTTCCGGCGCTCCGCCAATCGGCGACTGATCGACCGGCTTTCCGGCGAGATCGTGGCGGCGGCCCGCGATCCCGTCCTGTTCACTGAGTATGGCATCGAGGACAGCCTGGAAGGCCGCTTCGAGACGGTAACATTGCATGCGGTTCTTGTCCTGCGGCGCCTCAACCGCATGGATCCGCCTGCGCCCGAAATTGCCCAGGACCTCACGGACGCCATTTTTCGCTCCTTCGAGATCGCCTTGCGGGAAATGGGCGTTGGCGACATAAGCGTGCCAAAGCGCATGAAAACCATCGCCGGGGCTTTTTTCGGGCGCGCCGCGGCCTATGACAAGGCGTTGTGCGGCGGCGCGCCGGCCCTCGAAGCCGCGCTCGCGCGAAACGTCTATGATGGCCGCAATAATCCGGACCGGCTCGCGCGTTATGTGGAAGCGGCCAACGAAGCCTTGGCCGGGGCCTCGCTCGAGGCGTTCACCCTGGGCCCGCTTCCGTTTCCGGCGGCCGCCGCCGTTTTTTGAGCGCGGTCCGCTTCGATCGAACCCGGTTTGGGGTTTTCTGCGCACCGGGTTTCCACTTGCCGGCGTTGATGTTCCAATAATCCGCAAGCAGGGGGTGGCGATGACATCGGGAACCGTTCCCGGTCCGAAATCCGGCAAGCCCGGTCCCGGCAAGACAGGCGCCAACCCCTGCGCGGCAAAATTCATGCGCATGCTTGCCGTCGCGACCGTCCCGGATACCGGTCTCGACATAAGGGTTTGCGCCGATGAGGCCGAATGCGCGACGCTCGCGGAAAACTACGGGCTCGCCGCGGTTCAAACGTTCGAGGCCGGTTTCCATGTGCGGAAACAGGGCCCGAAAAGATACCGGGTCAGCGGCGTTTTGCAGGCGCTTGTGACGCAAACCTGCTGCGTCAGTCTCGAGCCTTTCGAAACCCATGTGAGTGCTCCCATCGAGGTGGAATTCGCGCCCGTCTGTCGCCACTTGGGCGAGGCCGCTATCCGGAAAATGACGGCGGGCGGCGCGGCAACGTTTGCCGGGCCGCAAGACCCGCCCGATCCGATTATCGGCGGCCAAATCGATCTTGGCGCACTGGCGGCGGAATTTTTGGCCCTGAACCTCGATCTTTATCCGCGCAAGCCGGGGGTCGCTTTCGAAGACATCTATGTTGGCGGCGAAGCGTCCGGCACAGATTCGCCCTTTGCGGTTTTACGGCATCGTTCATAAATCCCTACGCTCCGGCCATGACGAACAAGCGGAGGGCTTCGGCGAATACCGGCCTATGCGCTAACCGCCCCCCGCGAGCACCTCGGGGTCGCTCAGGCGGTGCAGCCGGTGCGCCGCGGCATGGGCAAAACGCATGAGCACCGCGCGGCGGGTGGCGGCGGCCATGCGATGCTCCGGCGCTTGCCGCAAAATTTCCGCGCCAAAGGCGTCGGCGAGGATGAGCCCCGCGTCCTCGGGCATGATTTCGATGGGCACGGTTTCGGGGATCGCGAAAAAAATCCTGTCGCAATGGGCGCGATAGTCCCGCCATTTTGTGTCGGCGCGGAAATCCGCGATGGAGGATTTGATTTCGACGATAAAAATCGTGGCGTCCGTTGCCAGCGCGACGATGTCCGCGCGCCGTCCCGTTAGCAGCGGCAATTCGGTGATCGTCGAAAAGTTAAGGCGCCGCAACAGCCGCCTGGTGCCGCGCGCGACAAGAAGCGCCGTATCGGACTGGCGGCCGTCAGGCAGCGCGAGAGGTTTAAGCAACGGCACGGCGGATCTTTGATCGAGACTCGAACGCAAGCGATGATCGCCAAGGAAACCTGCGCGAGCCATGCGCTGTCAAGCGCCAAGATCATCGCGGATTTTTCTGAACCATCCTTTAATCCTTGGCGCGGGAAGCCCGAGGTTGCATTGAAGGTCTCGTCTCGAAGGATGGGGCGAGGCCTTCGACGCCGTTCGTCACGCGCGAAGCTTTGGCGGCCGGCGAGGTCAAGAGTCTTATCGACCATCACAACTCAGACGACGCCGGGCGCGCGGCTCGCCCGCCCGGCAAAGCGCATCGCGCAGCCGGCGGGACGGTTCTCCTTGTTCGAACCTGCCATCGGATTGCCGGATCCTCTTGGATGGAATGGCCTTCGGCTCCAATTCCGGAGAAAACGGGCGGACGGCGGCGTGGAGATGAACGAGACCGGCGCGAAATCGGCCGGGCTGCTGCTCCGTCGGGGCGACAATGCCAACGTCCCGGTGCGCGTCCCGGCCAGCGCTAGTGCCGCCCGGCGCGACATTGATCGGAATCTGGTTGATCGCCCACTTATCCCAACGGCGATGCGGCATGACCGTTGGTTTCCCTCTGGAATTTTCGCTCAACCATTTTCGCTCACCAATTGAAGAAGCGAAAATTCGAGAGAGGAGTCCTTCGGTTGTTGGGGCGCCGCGCGGGCGGGCCGCCCGCCGTTTGGGCGTCGCTTTCTTTCATCTCGGCAAGGGCCTCGATCAAACAGACCCGATCAAAGAGGCAAGGCGGAAACTTGTCGCAACGCGCCGTCCTCTTCGCCCGCGCTTCGATCCTTGCTCGCGCCGGACTCGCGGTGGATCGGATAAGTCTGCTCCAGGCGTTGCT
>JBATYB010000134.1:0-10370 GCA_049673825.1 Methylocella sp.
CGCCTTCCAGCATCTCTACAACCACTTCAGGCCGCATGGCGCTCTCGACGGCAAAACCCCAAACCAGTATCTTCAAATCTGCCGAGACCGGAATGCCTCTCCGTCTCATATCTGCTGAGCCCGGACAATCGGTTGCAAAAATCCGTATGAGCTTATAGAGACGTTCGGTTGCTTTTGACACAAAGCACGCATGGCGGGGAGACCGCGAGCGAAGCCATGGTTCCCGAGAAAAATGAAGGCGCAAATGGGGTCGAGTCACCTTCGATCAAGGCGCATTCGACCGGCGAAACCGGCGCTTTGTCTGATCATGGCGACACCTCAACGCAAATCGGTCCCAGCCTAAAGCGAAGGCGGCGTTTGCTAATGGGGGCGCTCGCCGCCCTAGTTTTGGCAATTGCCATTATATTCGGCATTCCCTGGATCCGGGAAACTCTCAACACCGTTTCGACCGACGATGCCTACGTGAACGGTCACGTGACGTTCGTGGCAGCCCGCGTGCCTGGTCAAGTGTCAAGGGTTCTGGTGGATGACAATAACCGCGTCAACAAAGGAGATCTCCTCGTCGAACTCGACCGGGAGCCTTATGAGGTCGCAGTCTCCGTCCAGAAAGCGGCTGTCGATACGGCCAAGGCGGACCTTGAAGCGGCTAAAGCTAATGTGCGTGGCATTGAAGCGAGGGCCAGGAGTCAACGCTGGAAACTCCAGCACGCCATGGAGGACGTCGAAAACCAGATCGCACTCCTTCACGCGAAGATTGCCGCCCTGGATAAGAGCAAGGCCTCGCTGAAATTGGCAGATGCGGAATTCAACAGAACAAAAAAATTGGTTGTCTCTGCAGTAGCGAGCCGCGAGGAGTTCGATAGGAGGGAAGCAGCGCTATCGGTTGCCCGCGCAGAAGTTACCCAGGCCCTGGATGATATACACCAAATTCGTGTCTCATTGGGGCTGCCGGCGGAACCTGAGAATGGCGGCGACCTAGGCCTCGTGCCGCCCGATCTCGATCAGAATTTTTCATCGGTGCGGCAGGCACAATCAGACTTGATCCAGAGTGCGGCTGAGCTTGGCATGATCCATTCGTACAACCAAACCCCGAAACAGATGCTTGAGGAGTTCTATAAGCGTGATGCAAACGGCGACATTGACAAAATATTTGCCGGGCTGGTGCCGGGGGCGCCGGCGGTCAAGCAGGCCGAGGCGAAACTCGAATCCGCCGAACGCGATCTCGATCAGGCTGAATTAAACCTTCGCTATTGTGAGATAATCGCGGAAATAGACGGCGTTGTCACGCGCCGCAATGTCAATCCCGGCAACAATGTCCTGGCCGGACAAGGTCTGATGGCGATCCGCTCGCTCGACGAAATCTGGGTCGACGCCAATTTCAAGGAGACACAACTGGAGGATTTGCGCATCGGCCAGGCGGTCGACCTCTATGTCGACATGTACGGCACCCGGCGCGTATTCCGTGGCCGGATCGCCGGTTTTACGATGGGCACCGGCTCGACGTTGGCGCTGTTGCCGCCCCAGAATGCGACGGGCAATTTCGTCAAAGTGGTGCAACGGCTGCCGGTCCGCATCGAGCTGCAAAACTACGACCCAAACAAGGATCCTCTGTTCATCGGCCTTTCGGTTGTCCCCTACGTCTATCTTAATAGGCCGGCGACAGGACCCGAGGCTGGGAAGATTCTGCAAGCCTCCGTGCCTCAATCGCCTGCAGCCGCTTTGGCCGCGACCCCGGTGGGCGGCAACAAATGACAGAGGCGGCGATCGCGCTTCGCGGGCCCAGCGTGGCGATGAACCCTTGGTTGGTGGCTGCGGCTGTGGTGGTGCCGACCTTTATGGAGGTGCTCGACACCACGATCGCTGTGGTCGCGCTGCGTTACATCGCAGGTGGCCTGTCGGCGACGGTCAATGACGGCGAATGGGTTATCACGAGTTACCTCGCCGCCAACGCCATTATCCTGCCGATCACCGGCTGGTTGATCAACCGCTTCAGCCGCCGCAAATACTTCCTCGCGTCGATTGCTGTATTTACTATAGCCTCGGGGCTGTGCGGGTTGGCCACGAGCCTTAATCAGCTGATTCTGTTCCGCGTGATCCAGGGCCTCGCGGGCGGCGGGCTGCAGCCGTGCAGCCAGGGAGTGCTGCTCGATGCCTTCCCGCGGGAGAAGCAAGGCGTTGCAATGACGCTGTTTGGCTTGGCTGCTCTGATCGCGCCGGTCGTCGGGCCGACCCTCGGCGGCTGGATTACGGATAACTATTCGTGGCGGTGGGTCTTTTACATCAACGTCCCAGTCGGCCTTTTGGCCTCGGCGGCCTGCTACGCCGTAGTCCGTGACCCGGATTATCTCACGGCCCAGCGCGCGGAGCAGAGCAGGCGAGCGTCCGGCTTTGACACGATCGGTTTGTCGCTCCTCGTCATCACCATGGTTAGCTGGGAGGTGATGCTCAGCAAGGGAGAGGAGTGGAATTGGCTGGGTGACCCATTTTGGCGAGTGCAGACATTGGCGGCTCTTTTCGTCCTGGCGCTGGCCGGGTTGATCTTTTGGGAGTTACACCATCGCAGCCCTGTGGTTAATTTCCGGCCGTTGCGGGAGCGCAATTTCGGCGCCTGCTGCATCATTATTTTCTGCGCGTATGCGGTGCTTTATGGTGCCAGCACGTCATTGCCTGGGCTGCTTCAGTCCCTCTTTGGTTATAATGCGCTGCAGGCGGGGTTGGTCATGTCTCCGGCGGGTTTTTTCGCCGTCCTTGCGATGCCCGTGGTGGCCCGTGTGCTCGGCCGGCAGACAGATGCACGGTGGGTGATCATGGCCGGCCTGTTGGTTATGGCGGCCGGGAATTATTGGATGTCGCAGCTCAATCTCGACATCAGCCCTGGGCAGGTAGTCTGGCCCCGGGTCGCGGTGATCGTAGGATTGGCCATATGTTTTGCCCCCGCAAATGTCGCCGCCTACCTCTACACGCCGAAGGAGTTGCGCGGAGCTGCTGTCGGCTTGTTGAGTCTGCTACGCAACGAGGGAGGGAGCGTCGGAACGTCGCTAAGCCAGGCCCTGCAGGATCACCGCGAGCAATTCCATACCCTTCGGCTCGGCGAGTATCTCGATCCCTTTAACTCGGCCGTGCATTCCTTCACCGAACAATCCCAAGCATTTTTACTCCAGCAGACTGGCGATCCGGTCGCCTCGCAGGAGCTGGCTTGGCAGGCACTCGAGAATCTGCGCCAGCAGCAAGCCTCGGCCCTAGCCTATTTCGACTGCTTTTGGGTGTTCGCCATGGTGATGCTTGTGCTCGTTCCAGTCGTTCTGTTGATGAAGCGTTCAGTGGCTGAGAAAGGCGCCCGCGTCGGAGGCGAATGAGCTGAGTTACGCCGCGCAGATAAATTTGATCCAGCAACGGGCTGAAGCAAGGTTAGACGCCCCCATTTCCGCATGATTTGCAAAAACGTTCGAAAGTCAGCGCCGGGGAAGACCTCGCGCCTGCTTGGCCAGGCGGAGGTTTATCATGATAGGATCGAACCGATGGTCCCAACGGCTAGGCGCGTTGACGGTTTTGCGAAATCGCGAGGGGTACGCGCGAACAAACGCCTGATTGGGAAGCCCGCCAACAGAGTAGCGCGCCGGCGCAAGCGCGTGCCCGCCGCGGCAGAGGAAAAGATGACCGAAACAATGAAAATCGAATTCGTCGCGCTTGCGGCGCTGCCGGTTCAAACGCGGGCCTCGCCCGAACGGGCCGGCGGCGAAGCCGGACACCCGCGGACTCTGGTCATTTTCATGGGCAAGGATTTCGCATTCGGCGCGGCGACCCGTCGCCTCATTGGCGCTCAAGGAGAGGCGCTGATCAAGAAGGCCGCCGCCGCCGTCAAGTTCAAGGGGAAGGCTTTGACCGCGCTCGATCTCGTCGCGCCCGCCGGGCTTGCCGCCGAACGGCTGGTCGTGGTCGGGACCGGCGGCGACGGCGAGGATGGGGAGGGCCAAATCAAAAAGAACGTGCCGCGACCGCCTTTCGACCACGCCGGCCTCGGCGGCTTTGTCATGGGCAAGCTTGGTCATGGGGCAAGCGCGACCGTCGCCTTCGATCCGCCCCGCTCCCCGGAGGATCCGGCTCGCGCGGCCGCCGAATTCATGCTTGGGATGCGGCTCCGCGATTACCGGTTCGACCACTACAAGACCAAGAAGAACGAAGATGGGGAGACCGAAGGCCGCGCCGATATTGTTCTTGCCGTCGACAAGCCGGCCGCGGTCCGCCGCGAAGCCAAAGGCGGCGAGGCGGTGGCGGCCGGTGTGCTGACCGCCCGCTCGCTTGTCAACGAACCCGCGAACATCCTCCACCCGGAAGAGTTCGCCAACCGCGTCATGGCGCTTAAGAAGCTCGGAGTCGAGGTGACGGTCCTCGACGAATCCGCCATGCGCGAGCTCGGCATGGGCGCGCTTCTCGGGGTCGGGCAGGGATCGGCTCGCGGAAGCCGCGCCGTCATCATGCGCTGGCGCGCCGCGAAAAGCGCGAAGGACAGCGCCAAAAGCAAAGCGAAGCCGATTGCTTTCGTCGGCAAGGGCGTATGCTTCGACACTGGGGGCATATCGATCAAACCCGCCGCCGGAATGGAGGATATGAAGGGCGACATGGCCGGAGCCGCCTGCGTCGTGGGCCTCATGCAGGCTCTCGCCGGACGCAAGGCCAATGTGGATGTCCTCGGCGCCATCGGTCTTGTCGAAAACATGCCGGGTCCGCAAGCGCAGCGTCCGGGCGACATCGTGAAATCCATGTCCGGCCAGACGATCGAAGTCAATAACACCGATGCCGAAGGCCGCCTCGTCCTCGCCGATCTGCTTTGGTATGTTCAGGACAAATTCAAACCAAAATTCATTGTCGATCTCGCGACCCTGACCGGCGCGATCCTTGTTGCGCTCGGCCAGGAGCACGCGGGTCTTTTCACCAATGACGATGAGCTGGGCGAGCGGCTCATCGCCGCGGGCAAGGCCACCGGCGAAAAACTATGGCGTTTGCCGCTCGGGGCGGCCTATGACAAAATGATCGACTCGAAGTTCGCCGACATGAAAAACACCGGCGGCCGGCATGCCGGGTCGATCACCGCCGCGCAATTCCTCCAGCGCTTCGTGAATGGCACGCCATGGGCGCATCTCGATATCGCGGGCACGGGGATGGGTTCGCCGGCAAGCGAGATCAATCAAAGCTGGGGCTCGGGGTTCGGCGTTAGACTGCTCGAAAGGTTCATTGCCGATCATTACGAGGGGTGACGTTGCGCTGGCCGCTCGTGGGACCCGCACTCAGACACCGGGTTTGTCCACCGCCGGTTTTGCCAGCCAAGCGTCCGAACGTTCAGAGCCCAGACAGTCGAACAACCAGCCGAAATACCGCCACCAGAACCAACTGTTCCAGGCTGGTTTGCGGCTCATGAGCGTGTAGAGCGAGCTGCCCGCCTTATGATCGGCCGGAGGCGCCCGCCGGACTTTATTATCGGTCCATGGCGCCTGCCAGACTTCAAAGTTCTTGCCGGAGGCCGCCGGGCTTTGGCCGAGGTCAAGCACCGCCTCGACTTTCCCGCGGTCCAATCCGGCCGCCTTGCAAAGTCCCGCGACATTGCGCAGGTCGTAGGCCGAATTGACGAGTTCGGCCAGAACGGACCTGATGTCGTCGCCATCGAGGCCCGGGTTGGGCGGCAACTCCCAGCGTTCGATCTGGTCGCGCCGCACGAGATCGGCGAGCATGAAAGGCCTGACGAAATCGAGCGCCTTTTTACGGATGAGGCCGATGCCCCAGGGAAATGGCCGCACGGCGAGCCAAAGCAAAAAATACAAAGGCCCTGTCACGTTCTGCGCCAGCAATCTTGGCGCCACGGCATCGAATCGCTCCGCGAGTCGCGTTTGCAATATTTCGAAAAGGGCCTGCGAAATGCGCGGCCATGCGGAAAGAACCACTTCCGCCTTGGCGGTGCCAAACAGCGGGATGATCGGATAGGCGTCGGGCATATCTCGTGAGGAAATGGCCTTGAATGCACGATGCGAGCGCGCTCCCGCGCCCGCGATCCAGCCCTTAATGATTTCGTTCTCCGGCGGCAGCGCGAAGGCATCTTGAAGAAACCGCTGGCAATTGCGGCGGCCGAGCTGAAAATCGTGGTCGCGAAAGCTTCGCGCAACGAACCCGCCAAAGCCACCGAGGAGGCCGCTTGCGATGCGATAACGTTGCTCCTTGCCGTCCGGCGTGCCGTCGTCAATGACCCGGCTCGGGCCGATCAGATAACGGCTGCCGTGTTTCGGATCGGCCGCGAGAATGATTTCGCTCGGCTTGAAACGTGCCTGATCGATCAAGGCGGGCAAGAGCGCGGAACCGCTGCTCGCGAGGTCCGATGCCGGCTGGCCCTCCGGGGCCATGGGTTTCAGCTCGGGGAAAGGCGAGACCATGATGACCGCGCGATCGACCGCGCCCATGGCAGACTCGATGCGCTGGTCCATTTTGTCCCCGTCTTTCAGCGAGAACCGGGCGTATTCAAAAGGATCATTGTCGATGATCCCGCCGTCCGCCGTCGTAAACCAAAACGGGTCCTCGGCGCGCACCGCGGGCAGCCAAGCCGGTGGCATGGCAAGAAGCGCGCCGGTGGGCAAGTGTCGGCCTTCGTATTCGTCGAGCTTGGGAACCTTGCCGAGCGTCGCGCCGATCATGCGCGGGGCTAGTCCAACCGGGAAGGCCGCCGACGCGAGAGCGCAGACGCCATAATCCTTCCAATTCGGCTTGTCGGGATCGGGATCGGGCGTGACGAGGCGCTCTGCCTTGAGTTCGCGCTTTTGGTCATTATCGGCGAAATCGCTCTTGCTGTTCCAGGTGCCCAATCCGGTCACCGCGTAATGCACGCGGTCGCCATGCGGGATCATGTGATAACAGTTGTTACGCAGGCCCCTATCGTCCCTGGCGCCAGTCTTGGGCTCTTGGGCGCCGTCGAACGGAACCGAATAAGGCGCGCCGCGCAGGTTCGACAGCGTCATGTAGATGTGCAGGGTTTTTGAAATATAGCGGCGTGGCGAGTCCGTCACATGCTTGACATCGAGCGCGGCGCGCGCGATCGCGTCGAGCAGGCGCGAATTGAGAAGCGATGTCGCCGGCCGTGGCTCGCCCTCGTCGCCCGGAATGCCGCGCGTGCGGGAAAAATCGCCGGCCGCTTCCGGAGCCCCTTCGAGATCGCTCGTTTGCAGGAAATCGATCTTTTCTTCGCCTTCGGCGACAAGACCGGGCTTGACCACCCAGGCGTCGTAAAGCCTCGGCAGGTAACATTTGATTTTCTGCTCGCCGTCGCGGTGGGTGTCGAACCCTATTGGCTTCTGATCCGCGTCGGCGAGGGCGACGGCGCCGATCGCGGCGGCAAGCGCGCCAGCCGAGGCGCCGGACATGGCCTTGATGCCAACAAAATGGTTCGGGATCGTGCCCGGATCGTCCTTATTCTCCAGGTATTTTCCATTTCTCGCATTCTCACATTCATCGAGCGCCTGGATTAGAAAATCGAAAACCCCGGCCGTGTAAGCGCCGGCGGATATTGCGCCGACATGGCGAGAGCGATCTGAAATTCTCCGTCCGCTTTCGCCGCCATCCCGTGCCCCGCGAATTATGAGCCGCCGGTCGTCTCCTTGGCGGCCATTCCCTGGAGCATTTGAAGAACCATGCGAGCACAACTTGAAGCAATCATGATTCCGCGGGCCGCGCCGCGGCCGGCGTTGGGCCGGCTTCGCCCGCCAGGGCTCTTTCGCTTGACGCAGTTTGAACCTCTTCATTCGTCAAGGCAGATGCCGCGCAAATGCCGCTATTTTCCTCGTCCGTCCTCTGGAGGTTAATCAGCTCAAGCAGGCGGGAACCATTCCCGCTTGCGCGGCGCGCCGTCCGGGGTCAGACTGGCTCATCGAGGAGAGTCGCATGCAAGGTATCGTTGCCGGGCTAATTTGGATTGCTCTTTTGACGCTGCCGGATCTGGCATCGGCAAAGCCGGATGGGGTGCCGCGTTTCGACGTCGCCCGCTCATGCCAGGACGCGCGAGCCTATGTCGGCGACGACAAGAATCTCGCGTATCGAGGCTGCATGAAGGACGAGAACGACGCGCGCGCGGAACTCGCGCGAAAGTGGGCGCATTTTAAGCCCGGCGACCGCAAGGATTGCGTCGCGCAAGGCGCCGCGCCTGTGCCAAGCTATGTGGAAATCTTGACGTGCCTCGAGATGAGCGACGAGGCCGAGGCTCTTTATAGGCCGGATGGCACCCGCCGCGATAAGCCGCAAGGCGGCGGCGCCGTTCAGGAGAAGTCCGGCCAGGACCAAGCCGCGCCGTCGAACGCCGCGCCGGCGGCTGAACCCGGCGGAGTTAAGACGCCGGACTGAAGCGCTCCCGCGCCGGCGCGCGGCGTTTGGGTGAAAGCGGCGGTTGCGTAAAAAAGAGGCGAAGATACTTTGCGTATCCTCGCCCCTATGAGTCCTGTCCATAACCTGTTCTTTGTCCTTACCTTCCTCATGAAGACTACACCACATAGTGGCGTTGAGACGATAGAACAGGCGTCCTCCCAAGACTTGGACTACTGCGCCGGACTTATAACGGCTTCGGCCTTGAACGGCTCAGAGCAAAACCCTAGCTCACGTCAAAGGCAATGTCACGCACAATTAGGCAGAATGTCTCCAAAGAGGCACAAATGTGAAAATATTTTCGGCCAAGCCGGATTTTCGAGACGCCGCGAATTTTTTCGCCGCGACGTAGCGGGACCTGATAAACGACTCCGATGCCACGGGGCGAACCATGACGCAGATGCCGCCAGATCAACCCCCTCCCGCGCAAGGCGACGGTCCAGCCGTCAGCCTCAAAGGCCCTGGCCTCGGCGGACGCATTCGCAATTGGTTCCTGACCGGGGTCATTATCGCAGGTCCGCTCGCAACGACCGCCTACATCGTCTGGTGGTTCGTCGATACCATCGACAATGGGGTGAAGCGCCTCGTCCCGGAGCAGTTTTGGCCGGATAATTTTTTGCCGTTCCAATTGCCGGGATTCGGCGTGGTTTTCGCGCTGCTCGGGCTCACGCTGTTGGGCTTTCTTGCCGCCAACCTCGTGGGCCGGAGTTTCATCCGGCTCGGCGAAGCGATCCTCGCCCGCATGCCGATCGTCCGTTCGATCTATAAAGGCGCGAAACAGATCTTCGAAACCGTGTTTTCCCAATCCGGCGCCACGTTCCGCAAGGTGGGGATGATCGAGTACCCGGGCGAAGGCCAATGGTCTATTGTGTTCATTTGTACGCCGCCTGGCGCGATCATCGCCGGGCATCTTTCAAACGAGGAACATATTTCGGTTTTTCTGCCCTGCACCCCCAACCCGACAACAGGATTTTACTTTTTTCTGCCCGCGCGCGATGTCATTGAACTCCCAATCAGCCCGGACGATGCGGTCAAGCTGATCGTGTCTTGCGGCGTCATCCAGCCCGACACTCACGCGGCCGTCGCCGAAACCGGCAGGAAGCGCGAGCATGCTTCCGCGTGAAAGGCCGCGCGGGGCTTCCAAACAGACAGTGCCGATGAGCCGCCAAACCTAAAACGATCGCGCGCTCGCGTTTGACCTCCTGCATTGGGGTGGCTAACACCAAAGCGCGCCGCGGGCCGGCCGCGCGCGTGTTTAACCGCGCGGATACGCGATGGCCGTTTACACCGAAGTCAACGAGGCGGATCTTGCCAGCTTTCTTTTTGACTATGATCTTGGCCACGTGCTGACCCTGAAGGGAATTGCCGAAGGGGTTGAGAATTCCAATTATTTTTTGCACGCCGATGCTGGCTATTTCATCCTCACGCTCTATGAAAAGCGGGTCGACGCAAGAGACCTGCCGTTTTTCCTTTGGCTCATGGAGCATCTGGCCGGTCAAGGACTAAATTGCCCGCAACCGGTAAGGAACAGACACGGCGGCGCGCTCGGCAGGATCGCGGGCCGCCCGGCGGCAATCGTGACTTTTCTCGAAGGCACGTCGCGCAGAAGCCCAGGCGTCCGCTGCTGCGCGGCCGTTGGCGAGGCGCTTGGCAAACTGCATCGGGCCGGCGCCGGCTTCGCCTTATATCGCCGCAATGCCTTGGGCCTCGATGCCTGGCCGGCCCTTTTCGAGGAGGCGCGCGCGCGCGCCGATGAAGTGCGGCCGGGCCTCGCCGCGGAATTAGCGGGCGAGTTGGCCTATCTCGCCGGAAGCTGGCCGCGCGATTTGCCGAAAGGCGTCGTTCATGCGGATCTTTTTCCCGACAATGTCTTGTTCGTTGGAGATGAATTATCCGGGCTCATCGATTTCTACTTCGCCTGCACGGATGAACTCTCTTACGATGTCGCGATCTGTCTCAACGCCTGGTGTTTCGAACCG
>JBATYB010000135.1:0-10618 GCA_049673825.1 Methylocella sp.
CGGCATCAGCCGCGTCATTGACTTGTCCGCGACGCCATTTTTTCTTCGCGGCTCCGGCTACGCCGAGGGCACTTTGTTCCCTTCGACGATGAGCGACTTCTCCCTCATGGATGCCATCGAATGCGGCATCGTCAAGCTGCCGCGAGTCCCGGTGGCGGAAAACATCCCCGGCAACGAAATGCCGGTTTATCGAGATCTTTGGGAAAATCTCAGGAATGCAAAACCCAGACTGCCAAGAGGGGGGCGTGCCGTTGCTGGAGTACTCGATCCGCTTGCGCTGCCGATGCTTTTGCAAACCGCGCTGCACGCCCTCTACGGCCACTATGAGAAGACCTTCAAGCTCTAGGAGGACACCGGCATCAAGGTTCCGCCTTGTTTCATCATCGTTTGCCAGAACACCGCCATCTCGAAGCTCGTCTACGACTTCATCTCTGGCTTCCATCGCAAGAACGAGGACGGCACCACGACGCTGGAAAACGGGCGTCTGGCCTTGTTCCGCAATTTCGACGAAACCACCGGCAACCCGCTACCGCGCCCGAATACGCTGCTCATCGACAGCGAGCAGCTCGAAGCGGGCGATGCGCTCGACGAGAATTTTCGCGGCATGGCTGCCGGCGAGATTGAGCGCTTTCGCCGTGAAAAAGTGGAACGCACCGGCGATGCCCGCGCTGGCGAAAATATCAGCGACCAGGAATTGCTCCGCGAGGTCATGAACACTGTCGGCAAGCCCGGCCAGCTTGGCGGCTCCATCCGCTGCGTCGTCTCCGTCTCGATGCTCACTGAGGGGTGGGATGCCAATACCGTCACCCATATTCTCGGCGTTCGCGCCTTCGGCACCCAGCTCCTTTGCGAGCAAGTCATTGGACGTGCCTTGCGTCGCATGTCTTACGAAGAGAATCAAGAAGGGCTGTTCAATGTGGAATACGCCGACGTCTTCGGCATTCCTTTTGACTTCACGGCTAAGCCGGTCATTGCGCCGCCGCAGCCGCCGCGCGAGACGGTTCAGGTCAAAGCGATCCGCCCAGAGCGCGACGCCCTCGAAATCCGCTTCCCCCGCGTCGAAGGCTATCGCGTGGAGTTGCCCGAGGAACGGCTGGCCGCCGATTTCAACGACGACTCCGTCCTGGTCCTCAGCCCGGACATCGTTGGCCCCTCGATCACGCGCAACTCCGGCATCATCGGCGAAGGCGTGGACATGAGCCTCACGCATCTCCGCGAAATCCGCCCCTCCGCGCTCGTCTTTCAAATCACCCAGCGGCTTCTTTACACGAAATGGCGCGACCCCGGCGCAGAGCCAAAGCTCCACCTGTTCGGGCAGCTCAAGCGGATCACCAAGCAATGGCTCGACACCTGCCTCGTATGCAAAGGCGGCACCTATCCCGCTCTGCTCATATATCATCAGGAACTGACCGACATGGTTTGCAACCGCATCACCGCGGCCATCACGAGGCAGTTTCTCGGCGAGCGCCCCATCAAGGCGTTGCTCGATCCCTACGATCCGACCGGCTCCACCAGCCACGTCCGGTTCAACACGTCGCGCGCCGACCGTTGGGAGACGAGCGGTCCACCGCCGAAGAACCACGTCAACTGGGTCGTGCTCGACAGCGACTGGGAGGCTGACTTCTGCCGCGTCGCTGAATCGCATCCCAAGGTGATCGCCTACACCAAGAACCACAACCTTGGTCTCGAAGTGCCGTATCGCTATGGCTCCGAGACGCGCAAATATCTGCCCGACTTCATCGTGCTGGTCGATGACGGTCACGGCCCCGAAGACCCCTTGCATCTCGTGGTCGAGATCAAGGGCTACCGGCGCGAGGACGCGAAGGAGAAGAAAACCACCATGGACACCTATTGGGTGCCCGGCGTGAGCCATCTCGGCACCTATGGCCGCTGGGCGTTCGCGGAATTCACCGAGGTTTATCAGATCGAGTCAGAGTTCAAGGCCAAGGTCGAAAGCGAGTTCAACAAGATGATCGCGTCCGCCACGGCGCAACCGGCGACCGGGAGCAAGTAATCATGGCCAAGAAACCAGCAACCCAAAAGTCTGTAGAAGCGCTCAAGCATGACGAGGCCAAGCGCAAAAATATTCCGACGGCGGAATATCAATCCGTGCTGGAAAAGGAGCAGCAGGACCCGAAAAAGGTCCGCTATCCCCGCAACACGGACCTCGATCCCCAGCTCGTCTGGCGCGGCAAGGACGAGCAGGACTGGAGCGATTTCGTCGTAACCGCGCCGCCGCACTACATCCAGGAAAAGGTTCAACCAAAAGCACTGATCGATGACTTGCTGCGCGCCACGAAGGAACGCGAGCACGACGAAGCCACGCACGCGCCCGACCTCTTCGCCGATTTCAACGGCATTCCCAAGGGCGTGGACAAGACCGAGTTTTACCAGCACGACCAGAACTGGTCGAACCGGATGATTCTCGGCGACTCCCTCCAGGTCATGGCGAGCCTCGCCGAGCGCGAGGGCCTGCGCGGCAAGGTGCAGTGCATCTATTTCGATCCTCCTTACGGAATCACGTTCGATAGCAACTTCCAGTGGTCGACCACCAGCCGCGACGTGAAGGACGGCAAGGCCGACCAAATTACCCGCGAGCCGGAGCAGGTTAAAGCTTTTCGCGACACCTGGCGCGACGGCATCCACAGCTACCTTACCTACCTCCGCGACCGCCTGACCGTCACCCGCGATTTGCTCACCGAGTCCGGCTCCATATTCGTGCAGATCGGCGATGAAAATGTCCACCGCGTCCGCGCCGTAATGGATGAGGTGTTTGGGGAAAAGAACTGCGTAACAGAGATTCTGGTTAAGAAAAAGGGAAGTCAGAAGTCGTCCCTACTCGACCCTGTGAATGACTTCATCCTCTGGTATTCGAAATCACCACGCAGCGAAAAACACATTAAGTTTCACACGCTGTTCGCGGAACGGTCACTCGACGCCGAGACCGTAGATGAGTTTTCGCGGGCGGAGCTTCCATCGGGTGAGGTTGTGAACCTCAAAGGTTACACCGCAAACGATGGCGAGGCGCTCGACTTCAGAGCCTATCCAAAGCGCATCGAGAAGGAGTTTCCGGGTGCGCGATTGTTTCGACCATGGCCAATTACAAATGGCGGTGAGCGCTCCCAGCAGATGGATCCGGTCGATTTTGAGGGCGAACTCACATTTCCGCCAAAGGGCCGTTGCTGGAGCCATACCTCAAAGCCGAGTGCAAGCGGCTTGACCGGCATGGCGCGAAACCTATGCACCGGGCGATTAGTGCGTTCGCGATCAAGCTTGGATTTCAAGCGCTACCTCGATGACTTTCCATTCAAAAACATTTCTAACCGGTGGGATGGGCTCGGTGGCGCTCCCGACCAGGTATATGTCGTTCAAACCAACGAGCGCATAATCGAGCGCTGCATCTTGATGGCCACCGATCCGGGCGACCTTGTGCTCGACCCGACCTGCGGTTCCGGCACCACGGCCTTTGTCGCCGAGCAATGGGGCCGCCGCTGGATCACCATTGACACCTCGCGCGTGGCGCTGGCGCTGGCCCGGGCACGCATCATGGGCGCTCGCTATCCGTTTTACCTGGTCGCCGATTCCCGCGAAGGCCAGATCAAGGAGGCCGAAGTCACCCGCACCGCCCCGAGCTCGCAGCCGGTTCATGGAGACATCCGCCATGGATTTGTTTATCGCCGGTCCACCTACATTACGTCCGGCGTCATCGCCAACAACGCCGAGATCGACGTCATCTGGGACAAGTGGCAGGCGAAGCTGGAACCCTTGCGTGAGGCGCTCAACGCCGCGCTCGGGCGCGCGCCCTCGTCCTTCGAGACGCGCCCCGCGGGCGCTCCTCAGGATGAGGACGTTTCCTCTTCGCCTCACCCTGAGCGAAAGGAGCCCCGAGGTTCCGTTGCGAGCGAAGCGTTTCGCGAAGCGAACGCAATGGAAGCGGGCGACTGCAGAGAGGCGCGAAGCGCCGTCTCGAAGGGCGAGGCGAAACCCTGGGAGGAATGGGAAATTCCGCGCGGCGCGGACAAGGCGTGGCCGGAGCCGGCGAAGAAGCTCCATGCCGATTGGTGGCAGACGCGCATCGCCCGCCAAAAGGAGATTGACGCGAGCATCGCGGCGAAGGCGGAATTCGAATATCTCTACGACAAGCCCTACGAGGATAAAAAGATAGTCCGCGTCGCCGGTCCGTTCACCGTCGAGAGCCTCAGCCCTCACCGCATGCTCGGCGTGGATGAGAACGACGAATTGATCGACACCTTCAAGGAAGATGGCCCCGAATACGGCGCGAGGCAAAGCTTTCCCCAGATGATCCTGGAGAATTTGAAGACCGCCGGCGTGCAGCAGGCGCACAAGGAGGACAAGATCGCGTTCACCGCGCTCACCCCCTGGCCCGGCTATCTGGTTTGCGCCGAAGGACGTTACATGGAAGGCGGCAGCGAGAAACGCGTCGCCATCTTCATTGGCCCGGAATTCGGCACCGTCCAGCGCGCTGACCTCGCCGCCGCGGCTCGCGAGGCGGGCGATGCGGCATTCGATGTGCTGATCGCTTGCGCCTTCAATTATGAGGCGCACACCACCGAGTTCAGCAAGCTCGGCCGCATCCCCGTGCTCAAGGCCCGCATGAACGCTGACCTGCACATGGCCGAAGACCTCAAGAACACTGGCAACGGTAACCTCTTCGTCATCTTCGGTGAACCAGACATCACGCTCCTGCCGGAAAGGGACGGCAAACTGCGCGTGAAGGTGAACGGCGTGGACGTGTTCCATCCGCAAACCGGCGAGGTCCGCAGCGACGGCGCCGAAGGCATCGCCTGCTGGTTCGTCGATACCGATTACAACGAGGAAAGCTTTTTCGTCCGCCACGCCTACTTTCTTGGAGCCAATGATCCCTACAGCGCGCTGAAGACGACGCTTAGGGCTGAGATCAACGAAGATGCTTGGGCCACGCTGAGCAGCGATACGTCGCGTCCGTTCGAGAAGCCGAAGTCGGGGAGAATTGCCGTGAAGGCGATCAATCACCTTGGCGACGAGGTGATGAAGGTTTTTAAGGTTTGACGCCGTGGAATTCCGTATCGCCGACACCTTCACCGGCAGCCTTGCCCGGCTGACCGGCGACGAGCAGAAGGCCGTCAAGACGACCGCCTTCGCCCGATCCATCGGCATCGACTATTCGGGCGCGCGAACGCCGAACCGAGCCTGAAGGGCCTGCGCATCTATATGGCAGGGGGCGCGGCATCGCCGAGCGACTGTTCATCACATCCCAACTAGCAGCCAGGTCCCGGCCGCGACAAAGCCCGCTCCTGCTATCCGGGAGATCAGGCGGCCAAGCGGCACAATCTTTTCAACGAGCACGAAGGCAGAAATCGTGGCGATCCACAGCACGTTCATGACGCCGCCGACGAACAAAAGCGCCATCAATGCCCAACAGCAGCCGACGCAGTAAGCGCCATGCCGCAGCCCGAGCAGCAATGAGCCCGACGGATCGCGATGGAACCCGCCCTCCCGCTGAATGAACAGGAGCGGCGATTGACAATGTGCCAAACATGTATCCTTGAGCGGCGTCCACTGGTAAGCGCCGGCCGCGATGAGAACGATTCCACCGAACGCTTGGCTAGCGCTCGCCATCTTCGGGTCGAGCAAGGCCGCGCGTTCAAGGGCCCACTGCGCCGCGGTGGCGACGAGCGCGAAGCCGGCCCAGGTCAGAAGATACCCAGCGGCGAACCAACCGGTCGCCGCAAACGGCTTGCCTCGCGCCGATGCTTGCCGGCCAACCCGCGCATAGATCAAAATCATCGGCGCGGCGGTCGGGGTCATCATGCCGACCGTCATCACCGCCCACATGGCGAACACGTAAACGAACTCGATAGCTTGCCACGGGGCGCGCGCGGGCGCCATGATCAAAATGCCGGCGGGAACCATCCGAAAACCGGTCGTCTCCATTCCGCCCATGTCCATGTCCGCGGCAAGCCACAGCACATAAGTCCATGCGAGCGCGGTTAGCGCGGCGAGGGCGGCTGCCACAATGATGCGGTCGCGCCGGAGTATGATCTCCAGCATCGTCTCGGTCATGGCCGTCAGCGAACGACCCCGGTTCCAGTGATATTCAACTCGGCGAAATGAGCGTGCGAGTCCGCCAGATTGAGCGTGATGGCGCCGTTTGTCTTCGCCCAGCCGCGTCCGACCTCGGCCAAGGTAAATTCAAAGCCGTCCGGCATGTTGAACCGCGCGCGGTGTTCCTTCTTCGTCGCCGGATTGATGATCGGCTCACCACGCGATTCCAGGACGCCGGGAACAATAAAACGCGCTTTGCGCGCATTCACATCGATGTCGAGGTCGATCTTGGCGAAGATCGGATCATGAACTTTTTCAAGCGTCGATCCATAGACCTGAAAGAATGTCGCGCCCGGTTCGGTGTCCTGGCCGCTCATAATGCGGAGAATGGCCTCGCGCTGCGCGGGGCTCGCGCGTTCATCGACGATCGGGACCGCTTGGCCGTGCCCCTCATGGATCGGGCCCGGCCAGGAAAACACACCGGCAAACTTCAGCCCATCGAGCTTGGTGCCGCCATGGTTACCCTCATCAATCACGATCCCGACAACCGCTTCACAATTGCCGTGGGTAGGAAGCGCGTTGAACTGGCAAGGGCAACCGTATGCGCAATTGCAGTGGGAAAAATTCCGGCCTTTGAGATGCCATTTGACGTCCGCCATTGTCGCCTCCAGGGCTTAGTTTCCACGCCGGCGCAAAGATAGCGCCCTTTGCCGCCCGCCGGCAATCCGCGGTTCGAATAGATTTTAATCGGGCGCCCGGCGCCTCACGACGCACAACAAGCGCGACACGTTCGAGCATCGGAAAGAAGGAAAAGGCGCGATCAAGTGGATACGATTGCCATGCCGCTCTTTCGCCGCCAACGCTGTCTGCCCTTCGCTGCATGCACTCGCCTGGAACAGTTGTAATTTCCTGCGAACACGGGCGGCCCCTCCGCGATCGCTTGCCACGATCGCTCCGCTCGGGCCGGTCAAGGACCGACCGCCGACGAGCTTGAAGGAGAAACTCATCAAGATCGGTGCGAAAGCCGTCAGCCGCAGCCTTTATGCCGCCTGCCAGATGGCCGGGGTTGCCATCCCGCGGTATCTGTCTGCCGGATCCTGCGGCTGATCGCGGAGCTACGACCGCCTTCGGCATCCGCATCGGCGTGAAGCGTTCGGTTGGCGTGGGTTCCAAAACCCTAGGAGAGGTGTGTCCGAAGGACAAGAAAAATCGACATTTTCGGCGGTCTGCGCGCCGATGTCACTCGCTTGGGTGCATCGGAACCCCATGCCGAGCGTTTGGCATTGCCAAAATCCGTCGGCAGCGGCAATCTCAGCCTCAATAAGCTCGTCATCCGATGGCTGCCGGTTAGCGGGGACGGATCGTCATGACTGTATTGAAATGGTCGCTCGCTTGCATTGTCGCGATTTACATTGTGATGATCGTCGGCCTGGCGGTCTTTCAGCGGCGGCTTCAATATTTTCCAGATCGTCATCTGGTCGATCCCGCGCAAGCCGGCATGAGCGGCGTCGAAGGCCTGCGTCTTACGACCGATGACGGCGAGACGCTGGTCGCTTGGTATGTTCCGGCAAAGGACGGGCATCCGCTGATCTTATATTTTCACGGCAATGGCGGCGCTTTGGTCGATCGCGTTCCGCGTTTTCGCGCCCTTGCGGCGAGCGGATACGGGCTTCTTGCGATATCCTATCGCGGCTATGGCGGCTCGACTGGCTCGCCGACGCAAAAGGGCCTTATGGAGGATGGCGAAACCGCCTATTTGGAAGCGCGTGCGCGCGGATATGACGGCGATCGTATCGTTTTGATGGGCGAATCGCTCGGCACGGGCGTCGCTGTCGCCCTCGCGGCGAAGCATGAAGCTGCCGCACTCGTCCTCGATTCGCCCTATTCGTCGGCGATGGACGTCGCCGCGGCGCATTATGCGATCTTTCCGGTGAATTGGTTGATGTTCGATCGGTTTCGCTCGGACCTCGCGATCGGCGACGTGCATGTTCCGATCCTCGTCGTGCACGGAGACGAGGACGATGTCGTTCCGGTAAGCCTGGCCAGGCGGCTTTTCGAACTCGCCAATGAGCCGAAGACGTTCATGCTCGTATCCGGCGGCAAGCATCTCGTGCTGGGATTGGCGGAGGTTTTTCCGCGCGTCCGCAAGTGGATCGACGAGAAGACCGGCGTCGCGCGCCGCTATGGTGACGCACGAGAATGACGCGGCGGCCTCGGCCATCCGGAAGGCGGCATAACGGCCGTGGCTGACAGCTTTCGCGCCGATCTTTGATCGGCTCGGGCGGAGCGATCGTGGTAAGCGATCGCGGAGGGGTCGCCAGCGTGCGCAGGCAGGTGCCGAGATTTTAAGCGAGTGCATGGCTGCGGAAGCCGCGGCGCAACCGGCGATGACGGCCGCCGCCGCTGTCGCCCAATCCCAATACGTCCGTTTCAAGAGCGCGGGGTCAGCCCAGAGATTTCTCTTATTTCATGCGGCAGTCCACAACACCTTCAACGTCCAGCGCCATCTCGCCTCGGCGAGAACACACCGGGCCTTCACGGCATCGGCCGTGCCGGCGTGGCGTGAAGCCGCCGCCGCGGGGTGAGCCCGGCCTGCCAGGAGATCTATTACGTACTCTATCTGGCAATGCGACAGAACCTTCCGGACGGACGACTATCTAGCTGTCGAGTTGTTTTGCGCCAAGCACGCCTCGGCGGCTGCGACGCCCGTATTATACGCGCCATGCGCTGTTGAAAAGTCATGGATCGAACAGGCTTCCCCAGCAAAGAAGATGCGGTTCTGGATCGGCGTGCTCAGCACCGATCGGGCATTTGCGCAACCCGGCTCGGCGTGCGAATAGGATCCCAATATGAGCGGATCGACCGCCCAGCTGCTGACCCCTAGCGGCCGCAAACGAGCAATGATCGCTGGGCCAAGAACCGCCGCGATCTCCTCGCATGCAAAGGCGATCATCGCGGCTTTGCCGGCGGCTTGAAGATCGCGGGCCAGGCTACCGCCGAAATAAGCTTCGATCATCGGCCGGCCGAAGGGTCGCATTTGGTAGGTGCCCGTAGCCGCCCTGTCCGTCGCACCGAAAAAGCTCGCGTCCTTGGGAAACTCGGCGGCGTCATCGAGTTTAAAAAAAGCCTTTTCCGCATAGCCGAGCGGGAGATGGGCCGCGGCGTCGCGCGTGCCTGGGATATCCGGGGTGAAGCGTATCGTGTCAGCAGCCAACACATTTGTCGAAACGGTAACGATGACGGTCCGAGCCCGCAGAACGCCATCCCCGGTTTCGATGTGAATGACAGCGCCGGAGTGGTCGATCCGGACCACCTTGCATTCCAGAACTATTGGTAGACCGGCGCTGTAGCGCGCGATCAGGGTTCCGTAACCGGCCGGCATGCGCCAATTGACATGCGTGTCGGCGTAACGGGCGAGATCAAGCGTCGAGACGCGGTCGAGTTCCGCTCCGTTGATGTATGTCGATGTGGCATTGATCAGGCTGTTCCATGGGTTGCCTGGCCCGAGGTAATCGGCTGCCGGCCGATCCGAGACCGGCGCGGTGCCGGTGTCGAATTTCTCCCAGAAGCGCGTCGAGGCTGTGCGAAACGCGCGTCGTTGCGCCAGCGACATACCCAGGCCGTGCTTATCGTCCTGCCAGGGAGGAAGCGTCCGATCGATCGCGAAACCGAACGCTGCCGCAATATCTGTCCACGGATTGACATTTGCTGAATGCAGCCAACCGCACCCGAGATCGATCGCGTTGCCGTCGTCTTGCCGGACGCTGAGTGCTCGCCCCCCGACCCGATCGCACGCTTCGAGCAACAACACATCCACGCCGGCCTCGACAAGGCGGCGCGCGGCGGCAATTCCGGCGGCGCCGGCGCCGATCACGACGACATCGTGCTCAATCACCTAAGTTTCCCCCAGCGTCGTACTTGCCGCCCGCTTCGCCGCAGCCGCACGCGGCAATAATCTAACCCGGGGCTTTGTCTTTAGCGGGTTTCAATTGGCTGTTCCTTCATCCACTCCGCCAGTTTCGTCCGCGGTCGCCGTCTTGCGCCGCTCTGACCTTCCCTCGATTTGGCGGACGCCGGATTAAGCGGCTTGGCGCCCTGCCTGTCCGGGGGTGATATGCCCGAGGGCGGAACGGAGCCGCCGGCGATTGTGGTGTCCTTCGATGGCGGCGAACAAGCCGTGCCCGGTGGCATCCCGGGTTTTGTGGCAAGCCTGGTGCACGAACCCGGTTTTCAGGGTGCCGAGGCAGCTTTCCATCGGTGCATTGTCGCAAGCAATTTCCCTTCCGGCTCATGGATTGGACGAGACCGGCTTCTTTCAGGGCATTGCAATAATCGGCGGCGGCAAATCGGCTGCCGCGATCGGAGTGACGGATCGGGCCGGGCGGCGGCTTTTGCCGCCTTATGGCCATGGACAAGGCCGCGAGGGCGCGCCGGTGATCGCGCATCGCCCTTGCCTGCGATTTTGCGGGGGAAGAGATCCCATGCGACGGCCGGATAGAGCCACCCTTCGGCGGTTGGCACGGAGGGGATGCCGGCCAGCCAAACCTGATGAGGCCGGGTCGCCACGAGGGTC